>NZ_JBFRFR010000067.1:0-51265 GCF_052114925.1 Bradyrhizobium sp. 2TAF36
TCTATAACCACTGCCTGGGAGTATGGGTCCCGGGCTCGCTTCGCGCCCCGGGACGACAGCCGTGTGTGTCGAGATCGCTACCGCCCCTCACACGAACAATCACCTCACCCGTAAACAAACGCTCCGTCATCCAGATCCGTCTTCGGGATCTCGTCCTTCTCGGTCCAGTAATCCTGGCTGTGCTGCCATTCCGGCTTGTCACCGCGCTTGGGGAGCAGGTCCATGTTGCGCATGATGTAGCCGGGGTTGAAGTTTTCCGGATCGATCCAGGGCAGGATCGGCATGTTGTGGTCTTCAGCGCGCAGCCTGACTTCGACCTTCTTCGTGCCCTTGGCCTTCATGTGGCCGAGCAGCCGGCAGACGAAATCGGCGACGACGTCGACGCGCAGCGTCCAGCTCGCACGGAAATAGCCGAACACCCAGACCATGTTCGGCACGCCCGTGAACATCATGCCGCGATAGGTCACGGTGTCGCCGAAGGCGAGCGGCTTGCCGTCGATCTCGAAGGCGATGTCGCCGAGCGCCGCGAGATTGAAGCCGGTTGCGGTGACGGCGATATCGGCTTCGAGCAGCTTGCCGGACTTGAGCTGGATGCCGTTCTCGACGAAACATTCGATCTCGTCGGTGACGACGGAGGCCTTGCCGCTGGCGATGCCCTTGAACAGATCGGCATCGGGCACGAAGGCGATACGCTGCCGCCACGGCCGGTACGTCGGCGTGAAATGCGTCTCGACGTCATRGTCCGGCCCGAGAACCGCGCGGATCTGGTCGATCAGATCCTTCTTCACCTGCTCCGGCTTGGCAATGCAGAGCTTTGTGAAAGCATCCTGCTCGAACAATATTTTGCGGCGGACGATCTCGTGGATCCATTCCTCGTCGACCTGAAGCCGGCGCAGCTCCTCGGCGATCTCGATGGCGTTGCGGCCGAGCCGGAAATAGGTCGGCGAGCGCTGCAGCATGGTGACATGCGCGCAGGCGTCAGCGATGTTTGGCACCAGCGTCGCCGCGGTCGCGCCCGAGCCGATCACGACGACCTTCTTGTTCGCGAGGTCGATATCGTCGGGCCAGCTCTGCGGATGGACGATGCGGCCCTTGAAGCGGTCCATGCCCTTCCATTCCGGCGTGTAGCCTTCGGAATGGCGATAATAGCCCTGGCACATCCAGAGGAAGTTGGCAGTGAACGTTTTCGCCTCGCCGGTGTCGGTCGTCGTCGCCTCGATGGTCCAGAGATTTTGCTCGCTCGACCAACTCGCGGAATTGATCTGGTGCTTGTAGCGGATGTGCGGGGCGATATCGTTGTCTTCGATCACCTCGTTCATGTAGGCGAGGATTTCCTCGGCGGTCGCGATCGGCGGTCCGACCCAGGGCTTGAAACTGTAGCCGAAGGTATGGAGATCGCTGTCCGAGCGAATGCCGGGATAGCGATGCGTGCTCCAGGTGCCGCCGAACGTTGCCTGCGTTTCCAGGATGACGTAGCTCGTGCCGGGAAGCTGCTTTTCGATGTGATAGGCGCTGCCGATGCCGGAGATGCCGGCACCGACGATCAGCACGTCGAAATGTTCAGAGGCCTGCTTGGTTGTGGCGTGACTGCGGACAGCGACATTCATTGTTGCTTCTGTGCCTTGCTTGTTTTTGTGGCCGCCCTTGACCGGACGGCGCGTTTCCTCCGCGACGGGCATGGTCGCCCATCGCGCTTCCACTTCAAAATGACACAGATCAATTCGCGGTCAAACTATAACGCCGCACCCCAGCTCCGCGCGGTCTGCAAAATCCAGTCGCGATAGAGCGTGAGCGGCGTGACGCCGGTCAATCCGCCGCAGCCGGCTGCGCCGTTCGGCCCCGTGGACCAGCTGATGACGCCGACAAGCACCGGGCCGTTCGGCTTGTCCTCGAACACCGGACCGCCGGAATCGCCGGTGCAGGCGCCAATTCCGTCGCGAACACCGTTGGTTACGGGATCGACCAGCCGGATCTGGAACGTGCCGGGCTGGCCCGTGGCCACGAGCCCGGCGACGCGCGTCGCGCCGCCGCTCTTGCCGTCGCCACGCACAGTGACGCCGATACCAGCGATGACGAAGCGGCTGCCAACCTGGATTGGAATAGTCGGCGCACCGACCGACACCGTCGATTTTCCCTTGAGTGGAATTTCCAGTTGCAACAATGCCACGTCCGCGGTGGCGCGGTGCGCCTGCATTGCCTGCATGTTGAAGTTGGGATGGATCGCGACGGTGCGCACGTTCAGCAATTGCGGCGCACCGTCAGCGCCGCGATCGACGATCTTGTAGTCCGCGCCGGGCTGCACACAGTGAGCAACCGTCAGCACGACCTTCGGAGCGATCAGGCTGCCGGTGCAGAAATTGCCACGCGAGCCGACAATGGTGACGACCGCGCGCGCGACACCATCGGCCTGCGGCGTGCCGCCGCCGACGATGGCGTGTGCGGGCGTGGCGAGCAGCAGCGCGGCTGCGATGAGGGTTCCAAGCTTCTTCATGGGAACACGCCTTGGCGTCAGCATCGGTGACGGCGGGGATTGCTTCGGACTGGCCCTTGCCGATAGCGCATGCTAGCGCTCTTGGGAAGGAATTGACGAGGGCGGGATCTTGACGATCGAGGCTGTGATCTTTGATTTTGGCGGCGTGCTGACGAGTTCTCCGTTCGAGGCGTTCGCGCGGTACGAGACCGAGCGCGGTCTCCCCGTCGACATCATCCGGCGCACCAACGCCGCCAATCATCTGGAAAACGCCTGGGCCAAGTTCGAGCGAGCCGAGGTCGATACCGACACCTTCGACAAGCTCTTCGCCGAGGAATCGCGCGCGCTCGGCGCGGAGGTGCGCGGCCGCGACGTGCTGCCGCTGCTTCAGGGCGATCTGCGTCCCGAGATGGTCGAGACCCTCAAGCGCATCAAGGCGCGATTCAAGACCGGCTGCATCACCAACAATCTGCCTGCCAACGCGATCGGCAGCATGACCGGGCGCTCACTCTACATCGCCGAGGTGATGGTTCTGTTCGACCACGTCATCGAATCCGCCAAGATCGGCCTGCGCAAGCCCGACCCGCGCATCTACAGGATGATGGTCGAGACGCTGAAGGTCGATCCGAAGAAGTGCGTCTATCTCGACGATCTCGGCGTCAATCTAAAACCCGCGCGCGAGATGGGCATGACCACGATCAAGGTGACGAGTGGGGCGCAGGCGATTGCGGAGCTTGAGGCGGCGACGGGGCTGAAGTTGGGATAGGCTGGCTCATCGTTGCGAGGCACGAAGCCGTAGGGTGGGCAAAGCGGAGCGTGCCCACCACAAGCAGATGGTGGGCACGGCGCTTTCGCGCCTTTGCCCACCCTACGGCAGCCTACTCCGCCGCAGCGGCGATCCGCTCGGGAAAGGCGGCCGCCAACGAAGCGCGATCCGGCTTCAGCACACCGCGCTCGGTGATGAGGCCAGTGACCAGCCGCGCCGGCGTCACGTCGAACGCGTAATTCGCGACCGGCGAGCCCTCCGGCACGATGCGCACCGTCTCCAGCCGGCCGTCGGCGGTGCGGCCGGTCATGTCGGTCACCTCCGTGCCGCTGCGCTGCTCGATCGGAATGTCGCGGATGCCGTCATCGACGGCGAAATCGATCGTCGGCGACGGCAGCGCGACATAGAACGGCACGCCGTTGTCGTGCGCGGCAAGCGCCTTCAGATATGTGCCGATCTTGTTGCAGACATCACCATTGGCGGCGACGCGATCGGTGCCGACGATGGCGAGGTCGACCATGCCGTGCTGCATCAGGTGTCCGCCGGTGTTGTCGGGGATGACCGTGTGCGGCACGCCGTGATGGCCGAGCTCCCAGGCCGTGAGCGAGGCGCCCTGGTTGCGCGGACGGGTCTCATCGACCCAGACATGGATCTTGATGCCACGCTCGTGTGCCAGATAGATCGGCGCCGTTGCGGTGCCCCAGTCGACGGTGGCGAGCCAGCCCGCATTGCAATGGGTCAGCACATTGACCGTCTCGCCCGGCTTCTTCTTTGCGACGATTGCCTCGATCAGCTTCAGGCCGTTGCCGGCGATACCGCGGTTGATCTCGACGTCCTGCTCGACGATCTCGTCAGCGCGCGCATAGGCCGCCTCCGCCCTCTCAACGGGATCGACCGGCGCGAGCGCCGTGCGCATCTCGTCCAGCGCCCATTTCAGATTGATCGCGGTCGGCCGCGCCACGACCAGCGTGTCATAAGCGCGCTTCAGGCCGGCGTCGGATGAGTCCTCGCGCATGGCCAGCGCCATGCCATAAGCCGCGGTTGCGCCGATCAGCGGCGCGCCGCGCACCAGCATGTCGCGGATCGCGACCGCAGCGTCTTCGCATGAAGTCAGCTTCGCAACGATGAACTCATGCGGCAGGCGGCGCTGGTCGATCGCGCCGACCGACCAGCCATCGCGCTCGCGCCAAATGCTGCGGAAATGCTTGCCGTCAACCTTCATGGCATTCTGCCTTTCGTATCACGCTCGCAGGATGCGCCCGGCCACCGCATCGAGCTTCTTCAAGAGCTCGGGATCGCGCGCCTCGGGCGCCGTGATCAGCGCGGTGTCGAGCGCGCGGTCCGAACCGATCGGGCACGGCTCGTGCTCGCGCGGAAAATCCGTCGCGAGCCGCGCCACCAGCGCCTTGGCCTTGTCGGCGTTCGAGGTCAGCACGCGGATGATGTCCTGCACGGTGACGGCGTCGTGGTCGGGATGCCAGCAGTCGAAATCCGTCACCATCGCGACCGTGGCGTAGCAGATCTCGGCCTCCCGCGCGAGCTTCGCCTCGGGCATGTTGGTCATGCCGATCACGGAATAGCCCGATGTCTTGTAGGTCATGCTTTCCGCGTAGGTGGAGAATTGCGGTCCCTCCATGCAGAGATAGGTGCCGCCGCGCGCAAACGCGATGCCCTCGGCTTCAGCTGCCGCCGCAAGATGGATGCGCAGGCGCGGCGAGACCGGATGCGCCATCGACACATGCGCGACGCATCCCCTGCCGAAGAACGAGCTCTCGCGCTTGTGGGTGCGATCGACGAACTGGTCGACGAGAACGAAGGTACCGGGTGGCAGCTCCTCCCTGAACGAGCCGCAGGCCGAGAGCGAGATCAGGTCGGTGACGCCGGCCCGCTTCAGAACATCGATGTTGGCGCGATAGTTGATGTCGGAGGGCGACAGCCGGTGACCCTTGTCGTGCCGCGGCAGGAACACGATCGGCAGGCCGGCAATCGAGCCGCGCCGCAGAGGGGCCGACGGCTCGCCCCAGGGGCTCTTGATCACTTCTTCGCGCGCGTCCTCGAGACCCGGCAGATCGTAGATGCCGGAACCACCGATGATGCCCAATACCGCCTGCGTCATGCCTGCTCCACCCTGTCAGCTATGTGCGACATGGTTAAGCTATGCCAGTTTTGCGGCGGTTTTGGAACGGGGGCGGTGGGGCGATGCCGGTGCTGTGAGGAGCCTGGGGTGCTCGCCTCACTCTCAGTGTCGTCCCCGCGAAAGCGGGGACTCATAACCACAGGGCGCAGTTTGGCGAGGATTCGTCGTTCTGTACTGCGACCTTCAACGATCGATAGATTCCGCGGTATGGGTCCCTGCGTTCGCAGGGACGACCCGGGGAGAGATAGGTACGTCTAATTAAGCTGCCGTTGCCAGCTGCAGCTGGGTCGCGACCATCCGCTCCAGCGTCTCGACCGACTGGAAATTCTCGGGCGTGATCTCGGACTGCGGGATGGTGAAATCGAACTCGGCTTCGACGCCGAGCATCAGATTGACCATGTCCATCGAGGTCAGACCCGCATCGACGAGCTTCGCCTGTGGTGTGATGTCCGCGGTGAGCGAGTTCTGCTCGAGGATGCCCTTCACCAGCTTGATGATGCGATCGCGCACGTCGGTATCGAAGGCCTGCATCGATAAATTCCCATCTGTCTATTCAACGGTCGGACCGGTTGCCGGCTACGATGGGCGCGACGGGCCGATCCCACAATGGGCGCCACCATTACTTCGCCTTTCTTAGTAAACGATGACTCAGATTGTCTGGAATTCCGGGTTCTTCCAGATCCCTAACGCGACCACGGAATTTCCGGCGATGCAAACAACCCGAACTTAACTGTTCGTTCGGAATTTGGCTTTGTTTACCCTCTATTTCATCGACGAATTTGAATTAAATCCGTAGCCTCGTCTCACAAGCAAAATGGTCGGAGGATCGTTTGCACGGCATCGCGAATGATGCCGGCGATCCTGAACGGCAAACCGGAGGCGGACGAGTATGAACGTGCGTGAAGCAGTCCTCACTGTCGACGAAACGCAAACGAGCTTTCTCGAACACGGCCCCTCCCTCATCGAACGCGCCACCCGGACCGCCACTGCGGCGGCTGCCGACGCGGACGGGGTCGATCACGACGCCCGCTTCCCCCACAAGGCTTTCGAGGTCGCGCGTGAGCAGAAACTGCTCGGCGTCATGATCCCGGTCGAGTTCGGCGGCCTTGGCGCTTCGATCTACGACGTTACCGACATCTGCTACACGCTCGGGCGCGCCTGCGCCTCGACCGCGATGATCTATGCGATGCACACGACCAAGGTCGCCTGTGTCATCAGGCATGGCCACGGCATCCCCTGGATGGAAACGATGATGCGCCGGGTCGCCCGCGACCAGTGGCTGCTCGCCTCCTCCACCACCGAAGGCCAGAACGGCGGCAACATTCGCGCCAGCGCCGCGGCAGTCGACCACGCCGGCGACGCAGTCTCGCTGGTGCGCGACGCCACTGTGATCTCCTACGGTGCGGAGGCCGATGGCCTCGTCACCATCGCCCGCCGCGCCACCGAGGCCGCCGCCTCAGACCAGGTTCTGCTGGCGCTCGCCAAGGACGATTATTCGCTGAAGCAGACGCAGGGCTGGGAGACGCTCGGCATGCGCGGCACCTGCTCGACCGGTTTCGAGCTGAAGGTCGATTGCCCGGCCGACCGCATCTTCCCGGAATCCTATGACAAGATCCATGCCCAGACCATGACGCCGTTCGCGCATCTGTGCTGGTCCTCGGCCTGGGCCGGCATCGCTGCTGCGGCGGTGACCCGTGCGCAGGCTTTCGTTCGCAAGGCGGCCCGCACCTCGGGCGGCCAGATGCCGCCGGCCGCGGCGCATTTCACGGCCGCGAAGATGTCGCTGGCCAAGCTGCGCGCGCTGATCGCAGCCAATGTCGACACCTTTGCCCGCGCCGAGCATGACGAGCGCGCGCTGAGCTCGCTCGATTTCCAGTCCTCGATCACGCTGTTGAAGGTGCAGGCCTCCGAGCTCGCGGTCGAGACCGTGATGCATGCGATGCGCACCGCGGGCCTCTCCGGCTACCGCAACGACGGCGAGTTCACCATGGGCCGCCACCTGCGCGACGTGCTGTCCTCACCGATCATGATCAACAACGACCGCATTCTCGCCAACGCCGCCACGTCGACGCTGATGAGCGGCATTCCGGCAAGCCTTCGGGACTAGAAAGCCTTCGCGACTGACGTGCCTTTCGGCCAAAAAGAACAATTTCAGATAGCAGGAAGTCGAACATGAACATTGCTGTTCTCCCCAGCTCGCCCGAGACCGCGCCGCAAATCGCAGATCCGCTCGATCATCTCGCCGACAAGCTGTTCCACCCCATGGGCTCGGACGGCGTTTACGCCCGCACCGCGCTCTATGAGGGCGTCGTCGAGCGTCTCGCCGCGCTGATCACGAGCCATCGCGAGACCGGCACCGAGGTCATGCGCTTCCCGCCGGTGATGAGCCGGGCCCAGCTCGAGAAATCCGGCTATCTCAAGAGCTTTCCGAACCTGCTCGGCTGCGTCTGCGGCCTGCACGGCACCGAACGCGAGATCAACGCGGCGGTGAGCCGCTTCGATGCCGGCGGCGACTGGACTTCATCGCTCTCGCCGGCCGACCTCGTGCTGTCGCCCGCCGCGTGCTACCCGGTCTATCCGATCGCGGCGAGCCGCGGACCTTTGCCGAACGGCGGCCTGCGCTTCGACGTCGCCGCCGACTGCTTCCGCCGCGAGCCGTCGAAACATCTCGACCGGCTGCAATCGTTCCGGATGCGCGAATATGTCTGCATCGGCGGCCCCGACGACGTCGCCGATTTCCGCGAGCGCTGGATGGTGCGCGCGCAGGCGATCGCCCGCGACCTCGGCCTGACCTTCCGCGTCGACTATGCCAGCGACCCCTTCTTCGGCCGCGTCGGCCAGATCAAGGCGGTGAGCCAGAAGCAGCAGCAGCTCAAGTTCGAGCTCCTGATCCCGCTCCGCTCGGAGGATCAGCCGACCGCCTGCATGAGCTTCAACTATCACCGCGAGCATTTTGGCACGACCTGGGGCATCCAGGACGCCAATGGCGAACCGGCCCACACCGGCTGCGTCGCCTTCGGCATGGACCGCCTGGCCGTCGCCATGTTCCACACCCACGGCACTGATCTCGCCGCCTGGCCCGCCAAGGTGCGGGAGATCATGGGCATGCAGCCGTTAGCCACGGCCGATGCCCATGGTGAAGGCTGGCGCTAGAGCATGATCCGGAAAAGTGCGGGGCGGTTTTCCGAAAAGATCGTGCTGAAGCGATAGAGCGAACGAGGCCTCCCATTTCCACGGGTAAAACGAGCGTGATTCACACCAAGGTCCGATGCCGCGAGATCACCGAGGCCGACGTCGATGCGGTCGCGGACCTGCTGACGCGCGGCTTCGTCGGCCGCTCGCGCAATTACTGGATCCAGGGTCTGCGCCGGCAGGCCTTCCGGCCCGTGCCGGAGGGCTATCCGCGCTTCGGCTACATGCTCGACAATGACGGCGCGCCCGTCGGCGTGCTGCTGCTGATCTACACGGCGCGAAAGCACGGCGAAGAGGCCGCCATCCAGTGCAATTTGTCGAGCTGGTATGTCGATCCGGCGTACCGCAACTACGCCCCGCTGCTGACCAAGATCGCGCAGCGGCACAAGGATGTCACCYATCTCAACATCAGCCCGGCGCCGTGGACCTGGCCGATCATCGAGACGCAGGGCTTTCGTGCCTATTGCCACGGCATCTTCTTCTCCGTGCCCGCCCTCGCGCGCCCTCCGCGCTGGAGCAAGATCGAGGTCATCTCGCAGCACGCCAAGGCGATCGATGGTCTGACCGACGACGAGACGCAGCTCCTCACGCGGCATGCCCGCTACAATTGCCTCAGCCTGGTCTGCCGCACGCCGAAGGGGACGTTCCCCTTCATCTTGCAGCCAGTGCGCATCCGCCGCGGCTTCATCGCGCCGCCCGCGATGAAGCTGATCTATTGCCGCAGCGCCGCCGAATACGCCGCCTGCGCAGGCCGCATCGGCCGGCTGCTGCTGCGACTCGGCAAGATCTCGGTGGCGATCGATTCCAATGGCCCGATTCCCGGCCTCGCCGGCATCTACACCGAGCGGCGCGGCCGTAAATATTTCAAGGGTCCRCACCGGCCGCAGCTCGGCGACCTCACGGACACGGAACTCGTGCTGTACGGGCCGTAAGGGACGCTCGGGCCAAGAATGCGCTGTCGTCCCTGCGAACGCAGGGACCCATACCGCGTGATCTGTCGGTAGGGGCGGGTATTGGTACTGCGGGAAGACCCGCTCACTGCCAGTCTTCGCCAAACCTCTTCCTGGGGGTATGGGTCCCTGCGTTCGCAGGGACGACACCTGATTTGTTGCAGGCTCTCGGCCAACTCTGGCTTGCAGGCACTTCCGCATTCGCGCGCCGACACACACTCTACGCATCCCCGGTCACCCTCCGTAAACTACTGCGCTTAAGGGAATTTTCCCGCCTCTTCGCTACGCTCAGTGGCTGAATTACGTTGCGTTAGGTCCATTGCCCGCCGAGACCCGTCGATCCCATGACGCCGATCCGCGATAACGAGCTTGGTGCACGCCGCGCAGAGGGCCCGCAGGCCCTCGTCGGGCTGAGCCAGCTTGCGCTCGATCACATGGAGCAGGGCGTCTGCGTCTACGACGCCGACAACCGGATCGTGCTGGTCAACCAGAGCTATCTGTCGCTGTTCGACATGTCGGCCGACATCGTGCATGTCGGCACGAGCTACCGCGAGGTGCTCGCACACAGCGCGGCGCGCGGCAACTTTCCGCAACACGAGATCGACGCGCTGTATACGAAGCGAATCGCGCAGATCGCGGCCGGCCAGCCGTTCCGTACCGAACAGACACTCGCCAGCGGCCTCGTCATGTCCCTCGAGCTAAAGCCGCTTCCCGGCGGCGGCTGGATGACGATCTGCGATGACGTCAGCCGCCTCGCCCGGCTCGAGGCGGAATTACGCGTGCAGACGGAGCGCAGCCAGCACGCGCTCGCCAACATGTCGCACGGCCTCATCATGTACGATGGCGACAGCCGTGTCGTCGTCTGCAATGAGCGGTTCCTGAACCTCTACAATCTCGACCCCGACATCGTGAAGCCGGGCGTCTCGCATTGCTCAGTGATCGAACACTGGATGTCGCGCGGCAACCTGCCGGGCATGTCGGCCGACGAGTTCCATGACACCAGGCTGGAGGATGTGCGCAGCAGAAAGGCGAAGACCCTGCTGGTGATGCGCCATGACGGCCGGATGGTGCAGGCGGTGTCCCGCTTCCTGCCCGACGGCGGCTGGGTGACGGTGCATCAGGACGTCACCGAGCGGCTGCAGTACGAAGAAGCGCTGCGGCAACAAAACTTCATCCTCGATGCGGCGCTGGAGAACATGGCGCACGGGCTCGCCTTCTACGACAGCGACATGCGCCTGCGCGTCTGCAACACCACCTACCGCAAGATCTATCGGCTGTCGCCGGAGGAAACCAGGCCTGGCACGCATCTCGGCGAGCTGATCGAGCGGTCGATGGTGAACGGAGCGTTCGCGTCCGAATACAGCCCGCAACAGCTGCTGGAAGCCGCCAGCGCGAGGATCGCGAACCACGATTCCTCGCCGATGCGCCGGCGCATGTCGAACGACACCGTGGTCTCGGTGCGCTACTGCGCGCTGCCCGAGGGCGGCTTCGTCGCCACCTACGAGGACATCACCGACCGCGAGCGCGCGATCGAAGAGTTGAGCGAGCAGTACCGCCGCTTCGACGCGGCACTGAACAACATGAGCCAGGGCCTGTGCATGCTCGATTCGAGCCTGCGCGTCATCGTCTGCAATCGGCGCTACATCGAGATGTATGGGCTGTCGCCCGATGTCGTGAAGCCCGGCGTCTCGATGCGCGAGATCATGGAGCATAGCTGCGACCTCGGCATCCATCCGAACACGACCGCCGCGAGGATCTATGCCGACTATGTCGAAAGGCTGCGCGAGGGCGAACACACGCTGCACCGTCACCTGAACGACGGCCGCATCATCAAGCTCAATCACAAGCGGATGGAGCACGGCGGCTGGGTTGTCACCTATGAGGACGTCACCGAGCGCCACAAGGCCCAGGCCCGCGTGGCGCACATGGCGCAGCACGATTCACTCACCGACCTGCCCAACCGCACGCTGTTCCGCGAGAAAATGGGCGAGGGACTGAACCAGGTCGCGATCGCCGGCGGAGCGATGGCCGTGCTGTGCTTCGACCTCGATAATTTCAAGACGGTCAACGACCGCCTCGGCCACGCCGCCGGCGATCGGCTTCTGCGCTGGGTCGCGTCACGGCTGAAGGAGAATGTCGGCGAGCATGACACCGTCGCCCGCCTCGGCGGCGACGAGTTCGCCGTTCTCCAGCGCGGACCGCAGCCGCAATCGGCGGAACGGCTCGCCCGCCGCCTGGTCGAGATCATCGGCCACCCGCCGCCGCTGGAAAGCCAGTCGATCCATGTCGGCGTTTCCGTCGGCATCGCGATCGCGCCCGATCACGGGCTCGATGCCGACGAGCTGATGAAATGCGCCGACCTTGCGCTGTACCAGGCCAAGGCCAAGGGGCGCGGCGCCTACCAGCTGTTCGAGCCCGAGATGGAGGAACAGGCGCGCGGCCGGCACGCGCTGGAGCACGATCTGCGTGGCGCGCTTGAGGCACGCGAATTTCACCTCGTGTTCCAGCCGCAGGTGCGGCTCGACACCACCGAGCTCACCGGTTTCGAGGCGCTGCTGCGCTGGAAACACCCCTCGCGCGGCTTGGTCTCGCCGGCCGAATTCATTCCTCTCGCGGAAGAGAACGGGCTGATCGTCCCGATCGGCGAATGGGTGCTGCGCACGGCCTGTGCGACCGCGGCGTCCTGGCCCGATGTCACCGTCGCGGTCAATTTGTCGCCGGCGCAGTTCCGCTCGCGCGGACTGGTGGCGATGGTCACGAGCGCGCTTGCGGAAGCCGGCCTGCCGCCGCGGCGGCTCGAGCTCGAGGTCACCGAGACAGCGCTGCTCGACGACAGCGAGGCGACAATCGAGATCCTGCACCAGCTCCGCGCTCTTGGCGTGCGCGTCAGCCTCGACGATTTCGGCGTCGGCTATTCCTCACTGAGCTATTTGCGCAAGTTTCCGTTCGACCGCATCAAGATCGACCGTTCCTTCGTCGGCACGCTTGGCGAAAGCCCGGAGAGCGTCGCCATCGTTCGCACCATCGCCAGCCTCGGCTCCGTGCTCGGCGTCGAGACCACGGCGGAAGGTGTCGAGACCATCGAGCAGCTCGACTTCGTCCGCGAATGCGGCTGCACCGCGGTCCAGGGCTATTATTTCGGCACGCCGTGCCCGGCAGCCGAGGTCGGTCACACGATCGAGCGACTGAACGCGGTCAGGCGCGTGGCGTGACGCTCCGCTTCACCTCGCCGCTCTCTCTATCGTTACGCCCGACACGACCTCAGGCGATTGAGCGTGGCACGATCGGCCGATGCGAGCGCATTGCTCCACTCCCGTTCGGAGAGGTCTCCGACCAGGCTGGAAAGGCTGATGGCAAGCGCACGAAGCCGCGCATTCTCCTCAAGAAGCAAAAAAACGTCGTTCGACGGGGATTCATCGTCCGAAAAGCTAGCGCCTTCGCAGAGCTGCTGCGACAAGAGTTCGAAAGACTCATCACGCACGATATCTTCGGCAGTGGAAATCAGCTTCTGTCTCTTATGACGCATTAAATCTTCATCACTCATGGCAAATTCCCCAACTCAGGACATGCCTCCAACCGCATTTGGATACATCGATTGAGTCGGCGGCGGATTTGAGTCCGAAATGGGCTCACACGATGTACGCCTCGTGTCCCCCGGCGCCTCGCTTGCTTACTCGTTCGCTTCACCGGCGTCTTTCAGACCGGCTCGCAGTGCGGTCACGACGCGATGGGCCACGTCGATATCCCTGACCGACAATCCATCCGCAAGGCCGTTGACCCACGGGACCTGCAAGCGGCCGGCGGCGTCGTAGATCTGCCTGCCCTTGTCGGTGAGCACCACAAGCTGCGCCCGGCGATGATGCGGGTTCGTCTCGAACACGACGAGACCATCACGCGCGAGGTCGTTGACGATGCGCTGCACGTTCTGGCGATTGGCGCCGAGATTGCGGGCGAGCCAGGCGACCGGCTCCGGGCGCTCGGCGTCGGCGATCGCCCCCAGGATCTGCCAGCGCGCACTGGTGAGGCCGAGCGATGTCACCAGCCGATCGCCAGCGGTCAGAAGCAGGCTGTTGGCGCGGAACAGGTCGAGGATGAGGCCGGTCAAGGCTTCGCCCGCCGGGGTCCGCTTCGTCTTGGTCATTTGGCACCATTGATCCGTATTGACATCATGATGTCAATTGTCTATATCCGGGACTGTCGAATTGACATTATGATACCAAATTGACCGGAGCAATATCATGCCCCTCATGCGTCCCCTCGACCCTGCCTTCCCGATCGACCGTCAGATCGCGCTCGAAACCGGCCCCGTGGTGCTCGTCAACGTCTTCACGCTCGACGCCGAGGATGAGCGGAGCTTCCTCAAGACGTGGCAGGACGACGCCGCCTTCATGAAGCGCCAGCCCGGTTTCATCTCCACCCAGCTTCACCGCGCCGTCGGCGACAGCCCGGCCTATCTGAATTACGCGGTGTGGGAATCCAACGCGCATTTCCGCGCCGCTTTCACCCACCCGGAATTCCGCGCAAAGATCGCCGCCTACCCCGCATCCGCAGTCGCGAGCCCGCATCTGTTCCAGAAGGTCGCGGTGCCCGGTATTTGCGTCGCGTAGCTGCCTCATCGTCATTGCGAGCGCAGCGAAGCAATCCAGACTGCCGCCGCGGAAAGATTCTGGATTGCTTCGCTGCGCTCGCAATGACGGAGGAATGTGGCGCAAGGGGTGAGCGCGCTTCCGCCTTCGCTCTTCGAGCTACGGCGGACAAGCCGCTTCGCCCACCCTACGATGTCTCAGCTCGCAGCGGGCAGTGCGCTGTCCGGCGGCGTGCCCCATGGGCGGTCGGCCGAGGCGAGCCCGATCAGGCGGCCCTGGATGTAGTCGCAGCCCCAGTCGCGCAGCATGGCGGCGGCCTCTTCGTCCTGCACCCACTCGGCGACCGTCTTGATGTCGAGGCGGCGGGCGAGGTCGATCAGGGTCTGCACGAAGGCGCGGTCGTCGGCGGAACGGGTGATGTTCTGCACGAAGGCGCCGTCGATCTTGACGATGTCGACGCCGAGCTTGCGCAGGTTTCGGAACGAGGTGTAGCCGGCGCCGAAATCGTCGATGGCGATGCGGCTGCCGAAATTCTTCAGCCGCGTGACGAAGCCGCGGACATCGTCGATGTCCTGGATCGCGACCGTCTCGGTGATCTCGACGATCAGCCGCTCGGCGACGCCGGGATGGGCCAGCATCAGCGACTCAATTCCCGCCCACCAGTCCGGATCCATCGTCGTATCAGGCGAGATGTTGAGGCTGAGGCAGATGTCGGGCGCGGCCGCGAGCTCGGCGACCACGAGCTCGAGCACGCGGTGATCGACCAGGCGGATCAGGCCGAGCCGTTCGGCGACCGGCACGATGTCGGGCGCGAGCAGCACTTGGCCGTCGCCCTGGTCCATCCGCACCAGGCATTCGTGGAACGCGCACTCGCGCGAGGCGGCCGAGACCACCGGCTCATAGGCGAGCTTGATGCGGCGCTCGTTCAGCGCGGTGACGATCTCGTCGGTGACACGGATGTTGACGCGGCGCTGTGCGTCGCGCGCGGCATCCGGGCGCCACGCCGCGAACGAACCGACGCGGCGTTGTTTTGCCGCGTCCAGCGTCTCATGGGCGCGATTGACGGCCTCGTCGGTGCTGCGGGCATAGCGCGGCACGCTGACCGCGCCGATCGACGCCGTGACCGAGACCGGGCCGGATTTGGTCGGCACCACCTCGTCGCGGATGCCGGCAAGGAAGCGCTCGGCGGCGACGTTCATGTCATCGACGGTGCAGTTCTTCAGGATCAGGCCGAACTTGTTGCCGGAGAAACGGCCGAGCACGTCGCCGCCGCGCAGGCGGGCGCGGATGCGCTTGGCCACGTCGAGGATCACGGCGTCCGCGACATCGAAGCCGAAAGCGTCGTTGACGCGGGCGAGATGATCGATGCCGACCAGCATGAAGGCTGCGGTCGAGCGGAAGCGGGTCGTCTCCTCGATCGCTTCGGCCAGCGCCGCGATCAGGTGGGAACGATTGAGCTCGCCGGTCAGGGGATCGAGCCGAGCCAGCTTGGTCAGCTCCTCGTCCCGGGCGTGACGCTCATTGTTGATGCGGATGGAGCCGATCGCGCGCACCGGGCGACCATCGGGGCCGGCGAACCAGCGGCCGGTCTCCTCGATCCAGACCACGGGATCGGCGGCGCTCATGCGCACGCCATATTCGACCCGGTAGGGCGTGCCGTCGGCGCCGTGCACCGGCGAGGTCTGCGCCAGCGCGGCGGTCCGCAGCGTCTGCGCGGGCTCGATCAGCTTGGCGAATTCGGCGCCAGTCGCGAGCCGCTCGGGCGGGATGCCGGGAAAGACGCTGGCGACCTGCTCGCCCCACACGATGGAATCGCTGGCGATGTCCCAGGCGAAAACGGCCTGACCGAGAGCGGCCAGGATGTCGGAGGCTTGCGGCAATGCAGGGGTCAAAATCGCCTCGTTTCGGGACAGCAGGGAGTCCTGAGTCGGCACAGAATACGGCCAGATTCGACTCCGACTCTAGGCAAAGTTCATAAAAAATTTGGAAACCATGTTTCGCAGGCCTGCGGAACCAAACCGGCCCGGCCGGCATAGGCCTTGCGAGTACATGACACGCACCGGCGCCAGCGTCTCGAAACGCGACAGGCCTCGCCGGATCAACGGTGATTGCGATGTTAAGTACTGATCGATCGGACTGCACGGACAACGGCACGGGCACGGCCCTAGTGCCGCTGCTGCCGACGTTGCAGTGGGTCCACAAGGCGCCGCTGCCCCGTCCCGATCCGAGCTTCGTCACCCAACTCATCGCCAATGCCGAGCACCTGCCCCAGGCCAGCCGGCTCCGCCGCGCCTCGTCCGAGGATGCGCAGATGGCCTATGGCGACAAGCGCCCGCTCGGAAGCGTCACCGCGCGCACGCGACAGGTGGCTTAAGCACGACGAATTTGCTGAGAGAGGTGGTGCCCTTCACCTCGCCCCGCTTGCGGGGAGAGGGAGCGCACCGCCATTGCGGCGGCGACTCACGATCAGCGCGGCGCGTCAGGAGACGGCGGCGTGCCGTTGCCCGGTTGCAAATCCGGCGAGGGAATTTCCGGCGAGGGCGGGTTCACCGGCTTCGGCGCGGGGTGATCCTTCAGCACGGATTCGGCGACCGACTGCGCTGACGGCGCGGGTGGCACCGCCGGCGCAGACACCGGCTCGAACTTGGGTTCGGGCGCCGCGTCGTCCGCTGCCGCTTCGGCCTGGCGCTTGGCCTTGCGCGGCGCCGGCACTGTCGTCTCCGCGACATAGGTGACGCGGCGGCGCGTGCGCTGGGCGATACCGCCGAGGAAATCGGCCATCGCGAGCAGCACCAGCAGGAAATAGGTGGAGTTGCCGAATTTGGGCCACATCACGAATTCGGCCGCGGCAGCACCGAACACGATCAGCGACAGCAGATGATCCATCAGGAATTTCGAGCCGGGCCGCGCGCCTTTGACCACCTCTAGCAGCAGCAACACGATACCGAGCGCGAGCATCACGTCGGCAAGCGTGACCGGCCATGTCTCGCCCGTGATCATCGGCACCTTGAACAGCACGTCCGTAAAGGACACGGACGGCATCAGGAAGGCGATGATGTTGTAGACCGCGAGCGGGATCAGGAGCAGCGGGAAACCGACCATCGGCGAAATGCCTTCTCGATCAAGATATCCGGACAGGACAATGCGGCCGCGAAGCATTAGCTCCGCCGCCGTCATTGTCATATCTCATTGGGTGGCCGAAATCAGGCAGGCGAAATGATCCTGCCCGGAGAAAGGTCCTAAATTCAGGACTCTTTCTTCTTCAGGACCTGACGGCCCTTGTACATGCCGGTCTTGAGGTCGAGATGGTGCGGACGACGGAGCTCGCCGGAGTCCTTGTCTTCCGCATAGGTCGGCTTCTTGATGGCGTCTGCCGAGCGGCGCATGCCACGACGCGACGGCGAGGTTTTTCTTCTCGGAACGGCCATTTCAATATCCTCTAGGGATTGGTGTTGTCAGGGCATCGTCCGCGAGGGGACGGCTCAGCACCCGCAAACCGAGGCGAGCTGAATGCCGATCAAGGCCGGGCTTATAGAGGAAGGCTGGCCGTAAATCTAGGCTTTTGGACCGGAAAATACGTCCGAAAAGGGCCCAAAATCAGCGATTTTCCCGCCAGCAGGTCAAAAGCGAGTTCGCCTGCGCCCTCGCTACATAGGTCCCCGCCAGCCGCCGGACGCCAGGCCCGGGGGTCCGGGCGCTCCGTTTGACCGGATTGGGCAGGATCGAGGCCAGAAGTGCCGCCTCCCGAGGCGAGAGGTTGGCCGCCGATTTGCCGAAGGCATAGGCGCTGGCCGTCTCGACCCCGAACTGGCCCTGGGGACCGAGCTCGGCGATGTTGAGGTAAATCTCGAGGATTCGCGCCTTGGGCAGGACGAGATCGATCCACAGCGCCAGCGGGAATTCCAGCGCCTTGCGGACGAAATCCCGCCCCTGCCAGAGGAACAGGTTTTTTGCCACCTGCTGGGTGATGGTGGAGGCGCCCCGGAAGGGCGTACCGTCCTCCTTCGCATCGTCGATCGCCTCGCGCAGCGCGCCCCAGTCGATGCCGTGATGCTTGCAGAAATGGGCGTCCTCGGCCGCCACCACCGATCGCAGCAGTGAGGGCGACATCGCGGCCAGATCAATCCACTCCCGATGCATCGGCGCACCCCGGAGCGACCGCCAGGCCATCAGCGTCGAAACGGGATGGCCGGTGCGGTAGAACGGCGCGATCACGTAGGGCGCGAGAGCCACGACCATGAGCGCTACCAGCAGGATCTTGACGATGCGCAAATCGACCTTTCCGGCGCAAAATGAAACGCGGCCACGGATCCCGCCATTAAGTCTGTGATAATTCGGGCCTTTTCCAGCACTTTTTAGGCCTTCCAAACGATTGACTGAGGCGGGCGCATAAAGGATTGTCCCGCCGAATTTTAGTTCTGGAGCCCTTCTTGATGACCGGCACGTCCCCGTCCGATTTCGCCAAACGCCTGGACAAGACCGCTGATGACACCGAAGCCCTGCTTGGACGCCTGCTGGCTGACGACATCCTGCACGATGAGATCGCCCGTCCCAAGCGACTGATGGACGCAATGCGCTATTCGAGCCTCAACGGCGGCAAGCGTCTGCGGCCGTTCCTGGTGGTCGAGAGCGCGGCCGTATTCGGCGTTCCCCGCGAGGCCGCCCTGCTCGCCGGCGCCGCGCTCGAATGCATCCACTGCTACTCGCTGATCCATGACGACCTGCCGGCGATGGACAATTCGGACCTGCGCCGCGGCCGTCCCACCCTGCACAAGAAGACCGATGATGCGACCGCGATCCTCGCTGGCGACGGCCTTCTGACGCTCGCCTTCGACATCATCACCCGCGATGAGATCCACCGCGACGCCAATGTGCGCCTCCTGCTGACGCGCGCGCTGGCGCGCTGCGCCGGCATCGGCGGCATGGTCGGCGGCCAGATTCTCGATCTCGCCGGCGAAGGCCGTTTTGGCGGCAACGAGCCGATCGATGTCGCCCGCATTCAGCAGATGAAGACCGGTGCGCTGCTGCGCTACGGCTGCATCGCGGGCGCGATCCTCGGCCAGGCCTCGCAAAAGGAATATCAGGCGCTCGACGATTACGGCCGCGCGCTCGGCGAAGCCTTCCAGATCGCCGACGATCTGCTCGACGTCGAAGGCGATGCGGCGGCCCTCGGCAAGCCGGCCGGCGCCGATGCCGCACTCGGCAAGACCACCTTCGTCACCCAGCTCGGCATTGAAGGCGCCAAGCAGCGCGTGCGCGACCTGCTCGCGCGGGCCGACGGCGCCGTGTCGATCTTCGGCGACCG
Source organism: Bradyrhizobium sp. 2TAF36 (assembly GCF_052114925.1). Lineage (NCBI taxonomy): Bacteria > Pseudomonadati > Pseudomonadota > Alphaproteobacteria > Hyphomicrobiales > Nitrobacteraceae > Bradyrhizobium > Bradyrhizobium sp. 2TAF36. The sequence continues at coordinate 19,407 of NZ_JBFRFR010000067.1, forward strand.
CGCCGCCGTTCTGCAAGCCGCCGCGCGCTTCGTCGCCGAGCGGAAGAACTGATGTAGTGCACGATCTTCACCTCGCCCCGCTTGCGGGGAGAGGTCGATATTCAGGCGCAGCTTGAATGTCGGGTGAGAGGGAGCCTCCGCGAATCCAGCTCTCACCGTCCTTGYGGAGGCTCCCCCTCACCCCAACCCTCTCCCCGCAAGCGGGGCGAGGGAGCAGGCCGCCGCTGCGGCGACAACGAGAGTTGAGCGAGAGGGCTGGAGCCATCATGGCCACCGACAAAGACGATCCCGTCCTCGTCCGCTTCCGCAAGATGTCGCGGCCGATGCGGCTGATTTACGCGCGGCCGCGTACCTTTATCGCGCTCGCTGCCGGCATCCTGGTCTGCTTGCTGCTGCCGGGATCGCACCGGCTGGTGACGCGGCTGCTGTTCGGCTGGGATGCGTTGATCGCGGTTTATCTCGTGCTGGTCTACGCGATGATGCTGTGCAACGACCAGCAGCACATCCGCCGTAGTGCCGCAATGCAGGACGACGGCCGCTTCGTGATCCTGTTGGTGACGGCGATCGGCGCCTTCGCCAGCATCGCAGCGATCATGTCTGAGCTCGGCACGCCGCATCGCGGGGCGTGGGAGTTGACCATCGCGATCGCCACCATCGCGCTGTCATGGGCCGCGGTGCACACGACCTTCGCGCTGCATTACGCCCATGATTATTACCGGCACCCGCCGGGCGGATTGCAGTTTCCGAGCGGCGATAAGGAAGATCACGCCGATTATTGGGACTTCGTCTATTTCTCGTTCGTGATCGGCATGACCGCGCAGGTCTCCGACGTCGGCATCACCGACAAGACCATCCGCCGCACCGCGACCGCGCATGGCATCGTGTCGTTCATCTACAACACGGCGTTGCTGGCGCTGACAGTGAACATCGCGGCAAGTGCGATATCGAACTGACGTCGTCCCGGCAAGCGCCGAGACGAAGACGTCTATAGCGCGAGCCTAGTTGCACACCTCGGCATTGGCGTCGTTGCCAGGGCCGCCGCCGCCGCGATATTCGAGATGACAGCCGCGGTTGACCGGGCGGCAGCTGCCGCCATTGCAGAAAATCTGCCCGCCACCCGAGGCGCGGCCGGCGCTCGCGGCAGCCGCAATGCCCGCGGCGGCGCCATAGCCGCCCGCCGCGCCGCCGGCCTGACGGCGCTGCCGTGCGGAACGCTCATCGCCGTCGTCGCGCTTGGCGGTTGTGGGCTTGGCCGTCGCAGGCTTGGCGATGCGCTGCTTCTCGCACTCATTGTCGTCGTTGATCGCATAGCCCTCACGGCAAACGATCTTCGTGCACGTGTCGCCGTCGGCCTTGAAGCCGTGCTCGCAGACCAGCGGGCAGACGCGCGACGGCCTTGACTTGACGGTATCGAGCGCATCGGTGCTCGCCACTTTCACGTCGAGCTTGGTGCCGGCGTAACGGTTGAACTGCGACAGCGAGCGCCGCGAAGTCGTATTCCAGTTGCCATCGGCCTGCCCGGAGAAGCAGCCGACGCGGCCGAGCTCGGTCTGCACCAAGCGGCTGAGGTCGATCGGCGTGGTCGTCGGCGTCAGCGAAGCGACGCTGGCGCCGGCGGGGCTCGCCGTGCTGGCGGGTGCAGCACCTGGCGCCGCGGCGGCGAGGTTGACGCGCTGCTGCTCGGCCGCGGCCGCCTGCTGCTGCACCTGCTCCTTGGCCTTCTGCGCGGCGAGCTGCACCTGCTCGGCGGCTTTCGCATCAGCCGCAGCCTTGGCCTGCGCATCCTTCTGCGCGCCGAGGGCGGCAAGACGATCGCGTTCGGCCTCGGCCTGCTTCGCCTTCTCGGTGGCCGCCGCATGGGCCTGCTCGGCACCGATTTTTTCGACCTGAAGCTTGGCGAGATTCGCATAGAAGCCGTCAGGATGCTGGGCCAGGAATGCCTCCCAGGCCGGCCTGTTGCCAACCTGGAGCGCGAGCTCGTAGTCGCGGCGGATATCGGCCGCCTGCGGGTTCGCCACCGGCGCCACCGGAGCGGCCGCGACCACCTTGACCGGCACCAGCGGCACGTCCTCGCCGCCGAGCGAACCGTACACGAACGGCTCCTGCTTGTTGCCGGTCGATTTGAGCACGTCGTCGCGCACGAAGCCGAAGGCGCGGCGGACGTCGAGGCCCGGCGTCGTCAGATGCTTCGACAGCGCGACCGTAAACGGGCTGTTGGCGCCGTCGCCGTCCTGCGCCGTGAAGCCGGCCTTGGCCGAATACGCGATCAGCGTGTTGGGGCTGTTCGGCTCGACCTGGGCCAGGCCGCGGCCGATGCCGCGCGAGACAACCGTGCGCTTCATGGTCTTGCCGAACGGATTATCGCGGCAGGCGTCGAGGATCACCAGGCGAAGCTGCTTGGCGGGTTCGACCGTGACCAGGACGCGGTCGAGCGACAGCCCCTGGTCGTAGACATCGGTGTCGCGTTCGAGCTTGGCGTCAACGGGGATCAGATAGTTCGAGCCTTCGACCTCGATACCGTGGCCGGCATAGTAGACCACGGCGATGTCGGCATCGCGCGTCGCATCGGCAAAATCGCGCAGCACGCGCCGCGTCTCCAACGCGGACAGATCATGCCGGGACTCCACAATTTCGAAGCCGGCGTCCTTCAGCGTCTTCGCCATCACTGCACCGTCATTGACGGGGTTCGCGAGCGACGGCGCGTACTGATAGGACGAGTTGGCAAGGACCAGCGCCACGCGCTTTCCGGCGAGAGCGGGCGCAGCGCCGAACAAGAGAGCCAGAAAAAGCGGACAAAGTCCGAGCAGGCTACGCATGACAGAACTTCCAGAGATCGGGAGCAATTCGGTCGCCCTTTGGGGATTGCCTTAGCAGAATCCGCCATCGCATTTGTGATGGAGATCACGAAGACGATGCCTGCAAACTGCCAAGGAACTCTTTAGTCTCGCCAGAGCGATAGCGGTTCGCTGGCGCAGGCCAAGTATGCGCTCAGTCACCCCCGATGTGTCCCCGGTATTGCGGCAGCTCGTCCGTGATCTCATGCCAGGGCGCCTTCGAGCCCACGAAAATGTGGGCGCTCGGCCGGATCGAGGGGGCGTCGACCAGGGTTCCCATGGCGACATGGACCCATTTCCCCTCGCGCACCCGGGAATAAAGCAGCGAGCCGCAGCGGGCGCAGTGCGCGTCGTGGGTTGCGTCGTCGCCATGGATGAGGCGCTGGTCCTCGCCACGGACGATGCGGAGCTTGTCCTGCACGATCCCGGCGAACGGCTTGAAGGCGGAGCCGGTGGTGCGGCGGCAATTCGAACAGTGGCAGTTCAGCGCGTAAGAGAACGCGTCCGCGACCTCGTAGCGCACGGCACGGCAATARCATTCGCCGGTGAGGATACGTGCGTTCGAATTTTCTGATCCGGTCATTCCAGCGTCCTCGCCCAATTGGCGCAGACACCCATAGCGCATTTTGATGTGTACGACTAAGTTCGCCCCAAGCCATCATTCAAAGGGATGACCCATGAGCCAGAACCGTTCGAGCGTCGAAGCCGTCGTGCAATCCTATTTCGACGGACTTTACGAGGGCGATGCCGAAAAACTCGGCGCCATCTTCCATCCCTCCGCCGATTTGCGCTGGGTCGAGAAGGGCGAGCTTCAGGTGCTGACCGTGCCCGACTGGCTCGATCGCGTCCGCAAGCGCCCTTCCGGGAAGGCCGAAGGCAAGCCGCGCGAGGATTTCATCGTCACCATCGACCGCTCGGACGACAAGACCGCCTTCATCAAGGTCAGGTGCCAGCTGCCGCCGCGCTTTTTCACGGATTATCTGGTGGCGATGAAGCTCGCCGACGGCTGGCAGATCGTGTCGAAGTCGTACCGGTATGACCTGAGGGAGTGAGCGGGACGACCCTTCCGCTGCCCGAATTCTGACGAACTCGCCTTTGATTTTCCGTCATTGCGAGCGAAGCGAAGCAATCCAGAGTCTTTCCGCGGAGGGATTCTGGATTGCTTCGCTGCGCTCGCAATGACGACGCTCCACCTCTATCTCGTCCGAAAGTCCCCTATGCCGCTCGACCGCCGTACCCTGCTTGCCTCGCTGTGCTGGATGGCCGCCTCCCCCGCGCTCGCCGTAGACGCACCGCCGGAGCTCGAATCCTACGAGCGCGAGAGCGGCGGGCGGATCGGGGTCTATGCCGAGAACCTCGCGACTGGCGCGAAGCTCGCATGGCGCGCCGACGAGCGCTTCGTCATGTGCTCGACGTTCAAGGCTTCGCTCGCGGCCTGCGTGCTGGCGCGGGCCGATCGCGGCGAGGAGCAGCTTGCGGCCATGATCCCCTACGGCAAGGCCGACCTGCTCGACTACGCACCGGTCGCCAAACAAAATCTCGCCGCTGGCACGATGTCGGTCACCGACATGTGCAAGGCCATCGTCGAGCTCAGCGACAACACCTGCGCCAACCTGCTCTTGGCGCGGATCGGCGGCCCCGCCGCGCTCACGGCCTTCTGGCGATCGCTCGGCGACACCACCTCGCGGCTCGACCACAACGAGCCCGAGCTCAACCGCTCACCGCCCGGCGATCCCCGGGACACCACGACGCCGGCGGCGATGGCCGCCAATCTGAAGCGGCTGGTGGTAGGCGAAGCACTGTCGCCGGCCTCGCGGACCCAGCTCACCGAATGGATGGTGGGCTGCAAGACCGGCGCCAACCGGCTGCGCGGCGGCCTGCCGGCAGGCTGGAAGATCGGCGACAAGACCGGCAACAACGGCAAGGATGCGTCGGGCGATATCGCGGTCGTCTGGCCCAAGCTCGACAACAAGGCGGATGTACCAATCCTGATCGCGGCCTATACCCAGGGCGGCAGGCCCAACGCCGCGCAGATCGAGGCCGTGTTCGCGCGCGTCGGACGCATGGTGGCCGACCGGCTGGCGTGAGCCGTGACGCATTGACCTTTTGGCCGCTTCCGGGCCAAGACAGGCCATGATCGCAGCGAAATTTCAGACCTTTCTCATCCTGCTCACGGTGCTGGCCGGCACCGCGCTGGTCGCCCGCCGCTTCAACATCGCGCCCGCCATTCTCCTGATGCTCTCCGGCGTCGGCCTCGCCTTCGTGCCGGGCATGCCGCCGGTGGAACTGCCGCCGGAACTGGTGCTGCTGATGGTGCTGCCGCCGCTGATCTACTCGGCGAGCGTCGCGATGAGCTGGCGCGAGTTCAGGAACAATCTGCGGCCGATCGTGCTGCTCGCGGTCGGCGCGGTGATCTTCACCGCGGCGCTGGTGGCTAGTGCCACGCATTATGTGATCGGCCTGCCCTGGACCATCGGATTCCTGCTGGGCGCCATCGTCGCGCCGCCGGACGTGGTGGCGCCGCTCGCGATCGCGCGCCGCCTGAACATACCGCGCCGGCTCCTGGTCATCCTCGAGGGCGAGGGACTCGCGAACGACGCGACCGCGCTGATCCTCTACCGCTTCGCGCTTGCGGCCATCATGGTCGGCCATTTCTCACTGCCGCTGGCGGCCGGCGAGTTTGTCCTCATCGTCGCCAGCGAGATCGCCTTTGGCATCGGCATCGGCTGGCTCTCCCTTCGCTTCCGCAAATGGTCCAGGGATCCGCAGGTCGAGCTGACGCTGTCGCTGATCACGCCCTACGTGTCCTACTGGCTGCCCGAGCATCTCGGCGGCTCCGGCGTGATCGCGACCGTGGCCTGCGGCCTCTATGTGAGCTGGAACGGCCCGCTGCTGATCTCGGCGTCGACCCGCCTGCAAGGCATCTTCTTCTGGGATCTCATCATCTATCTGATCGAGGGCCTGCTATTCCTGCTCACCGGCTTCCAGATGCGGGCACTCTACGAGAAGTCGAAGGCGTTTCCGCTCGACGATATCATGATCGCGACCGCGGTGGTCCTGGCGGTCATCGTCATCGCACGCTTCGTCTGGCTGTATCCTGCGATCTATCTGCCGCGGATATTGAGCAAGAGCCTGCGCAAGCGCGACCCATCGCCGCCATGGCAATGGCCGTTCGTGCTCGCCTTCACCGGCGTGCGCGGCGCGGTGTCGCTGGCGGCCGCGCTGGCGCTGCCGTTCACGTTGCCGGGCGGCAACGCCTTCCCGTATCGCGACCTGATCCTGTTCGTCGCCTTCGGAGTCATCTTCGTGACGCTGATCGGCGTCGGCCTGACGCTTCCGCCGGTGGTGCGCTGGCTCGGTGTCGCCGAGGCCGGCCGCAACGAGCATGTCGCCGAGCACGAGGCCGAGATCGCGGCACGCCGCCAGGCGCTCGAGGCGGCGCTGAAGTCGCTCGACGCAATGACCGAGGAAAAGGATGTGTCGGACGAGGTGATGCGGCTCCTGCGCGCGCGTCACGAGATTCGTGTCAACCAGCTTCCGGATTCACTCGACCCCAACCATCACGACGTCTCCGCCGCCGGCACCGTCCTGACTCGCGACCTGATCGTCGCCGAGCGAAAGTTCATCCACGACCTCCTGCGCGACGGCCAGATCACCGACGAGACGCGGCGCCGGATCGAGCGCGACCTGGACCTGGAAGAGGCAAGCCTGGCGAACAGGGAGTATCGGGGGGTGCCGTTGTAGCTTTCTAGTCATTGCGAGCGAAGCGAAGCAATGACGGCAGCGCCAACTATCGCCTCTCGCAAAATTCCCCGACCCCCGCCGCGACGGCGCCCGCAATCAACTCCTGCCGCTCCGACGAATTCATCTCCATCTCCTCGTCGCGGTTGATGATCGAGCCGGCTTCGAGCAGCACTGCCGCGCTTCGCGTTCGCGACAGCACGACGAGCCCGTCATAGCGGTAGACGCCGACATCCTTGTCGAGCAGCTGGCGCCGGTAGCGGCCCATCACCGGCAGGGTGTATTGGCTGGCGTAGTGCAGCCCCTGCTCCTTCAACTGTCTGCCGATCATCCGGGCCAGCTTCAGGCTGCTGGTGAAGTGCGGATTGCGCTCGGACACGAACAGCGAGTGACCCGAGAAGCGGTCGCTGAAATAGCTCTTTGCGCCGTCGAATTCCCAGGTCTCGAGCAGCTTATCCGGCACCGAATCGTGATGGATCGACAGCACGAGATCGGCCCGGCCGTCATTCGCGGCACTGACGCGCTTGAACAGGCTCGGCCGCGCCTTGCCGTCCGTGACGAGCAACCGGGTCGCGGTAAAGCCTTCGGATTTGAGTTTTGCCGTGACCAGCCTTGCGAGCCGGAAGTTGAAGCCGAACTCCGGATCATTGCGCGCGCTCAACGCGCCGTAGGAGTCCGGGGTGTGCCCGACGTCGACGACGATCCGGAATTTCGGCATCTCACATTTGGCTGGAGCGGGCGCAGGCTTAAGTCTGGCTTTCGCAACCTTCCGGGCGGGTGCAGCACGGCCCGCGTCGATCGACGGAAGCAGCGGTGCGACCAGCGACACGAGGAGAATTGTGACGATGCCCCGTCCTAACGACAAGTCCTACTCCGCTGCCGCGATCCGCGACCTGCCGACGAAGCCGGCGATATCGCCGAAGCGCTGCACGACGATCTTCTTCGGTTCGCCATCGGGTTCAGGAAGTTCCTTCGACAGGAGCACAGAAATCCAGATGCGGCGCAACAGCTCGCCCATGCCCGTTCCGGGGCCAGACTCGATCAAGAACTTGTTGTCCTCGGCACGGAGCATGGCTGATCCTCCCGATTTGTTTTCGGGAAGATTGACGCGGGCGCGGGAAGACGTCAACGCAAGAACGGCTTCGTGGGGTGGATTGGCGTAGCGTAACAGCCGTCTTTATCGCAGGTCGAAGGGGGCGGATCATAGGGCTCCTATCCGCCCCCGTTGTAATTATCTGACGGTGACAGCGACCGTGTATTCCTTGCCATTGTCCGGATCGGTGGGGTCCGCCGTAACGCGCCGATAAGTAAAGGAGTCTTCGCCAACATACCCCTTCTTGGATTGGTACACCACGCTGGYCAGCCGCACGGTCTTGGCTTCTCCATTTCGCAATTTGCGTTGCCCGGAGCTCGCTCTCGTCGTCACGGCGCCGTTCTTCGGCGGAGTCACGACTTGAACACTAACGGGCCATACCTTGCCGCTGTTGTCGACGCGCCAGTGTCCTCCGCATTTGCAGACTTCCTTTGCCTCGCCGGATTTCACGACGAGCGACATGCTCGCATGGGCACTACACAGGATTCCGAAGAACAGGACGAGCGCCGCAATGACTTTCGCCGAGAAGGTCGTTGGCAGCCGTACGAAGCAGGTTGTCATGTCATAAGTCTCCAATGAAAAAATTGCTGTGCTATTGTATGGGGTTGTTCCGGCTGGCGAGGCCGATGCGTTCGTGCCCAGCTATTTCAACGTCCTCCCGACTCGAAATCCAACGTTGCTGACGCGTCCTTCGGACTGCACGCCATAGCGACTTCCCGCTTCGACTGCATCCGCCTTGGCTGACCCACGAGCCTCCCCTCAGGACACGCTGTTCGCATCTGCCCTTCATCCAGGGGCTACCGTCGGTGGGTGCGCCGTCATAAGTGTCGTTGACGCAATCCTCGACCCACTCCCAAATATTGCCGTGCACCTGGTAGAGGCCCCACGGATTCGGCTGGAAGAAATCGACAGGGACCGTCTTCTGTCCGGAGCCACCTTTTGCATTTTTGTCCTGACCGACCCTGTCGTCGTAGTTGGCCTGCCCGCGAGAAACCGAGGCTCCCCACCAAAACGGCGATGTGGTCCCCGCCCGCGTCACATATTCTCGCTCGGCTTCGCTCAACAGGCGATACGTCTTGCCGGTGCGGGCCGATAGCCAGGCCACGTAACTCTTGGCATCCGACCAGGAAATGTTGATCGCCGGCCGCTTCCCACGACCCCAACCGTTGTCCCAGGGCTTGTATCCGTTGCATCCGCCATCGGCGACGCAGGCGTCCCATTCCTCGAACGTGACAGCGTAACGTCCAACTGCGAATGAACGGGCGAACGTCACCTTGTGGCGGGACGATTCCGTGGCGCGCTTCGATACGCTCTCCGACGCTCCCATCATGAAAGCGCCCGGCGCGACCACGATCATCTCGGGACACTTTTCACATTCCTTGAAGCTGGCTTTCTGCTTCAGGGCAGCCTCTTCCGACGAGGACAACACCTTGATGCCAAGCGCAATCGATCCTTCGCGCTGCGGGGTCACGTCTATGGCCGGGAGCGTCGCATTGGTGGAAGCCAACTGCGTCCCTTGGAGTGCCTTGAGCCGCTCGCGAACCTCTGCCGACCGCGAGCTTTCGGGAAATTTGCTCAGAAATTCTTCGAACATGGCCGGCGACCGGCCGTCCTTTATCGCGTTCCAGACGATCTCATCGGTTGCGAGCGGGGGCGGAGGAGGTGCCGCTGCCGCCGCGCGTTCCTTCTTCAGCTCGTCACGACGCGACAGTGCGGCGGAGACGTGCGAACTGCTGGAATATTTTGCGGAATATTCCTCGAAGATCGCGGGGTCGTGCGACTCCTTGATCGCGTTCCAGACGATCTCATCTGCAGGCGGAGGTGGCGAATATGCGGCGAGCCCGCACATCGCGGCCGCACGACAGCGSGGGCTTGCTGGCGGGAAACTTGCTGAGGAAATCATCGAAGATCGCGGGATAGTTCGAATCCCTGATCGCCGTCCAGACGATTTCGTCGGCGGTCGGCGGCGGGGGTATGCGCGCGGCAGCCGCAGCTTGCGCCTGCTTGAGCTCATCACGCCGTGATTGGGCCGCCTTCAGATGTGGCGTCGTCGGAAACTTCGCGATGAACTCCTCGAACACGGCCGGATAGGTCGAATCCTTCACGGCGTTCCAGACGATGTCATCCGTCGTTGGCGGTGGCGGCAGTTTCGGTGCATCGACGATCGAGATGACAGAGCCGCCCAATGATCCATAGACGAACGGCTCCTGGTGACGATTGGTGACCTTCAGCACTTCGTCGCGAACTCGGCCGAATGCAATCCTCAAGTCCAAGCCGGGAGCGGCGATGTTGTGCAGCAGCGCGGCCGTGAAGGGACTGTTTTTGGCATCGCCGTCCAACGCAACCGATCCGGCCTTGGCCGCGAAGGCAATCAGCGTATCGGATATCGCGGGCTCGACCTTCGCCAACCCGCGACCGATCGATCGGGACGCTATGGTTCGCTTCATGGTCTTCAAGAACGGGTTGTCCCGGCACGCATCCAGGATGACGAGGCGAAGCCGCCTGGTGGGCTCGATCGATTTCAGAATGCGATCGAGGGAAATAGCCTCATCCTCGATGTCGAAATCGCGGGACAACTTCGCGTCGACGGGGATGACGTAGTTTGCACCATCGACCTCGATGCCATGGCCGGCGAAATAGACGACGGCCACGTCGGCATCGCTTGCCATCTCGGCGAAATCGCTGATCGCGCGCCGCATGTCTGAAATACCAAGATCACGGCGAGCATCGACCGCGGAGAATCCTGCAGATCTGAACAGGGAGGCAATCTCGGCGGCGTCATTCCGGGGATTCGGAAGGCTCGGGACATTCCGGTACGACGAATTGCCAATCACCAGAGCGACGCGCTTCTCGGCCAGCGCCTGACCCGCGAACCCGTAAAAAACGAGCGCAAGAATGGTAGCCGCCACCCAGCGCATAATTCCCCCCAAATCGCCCTTTGCGAGTATATCGCTGGTTGTAGCCCCTGCAAGCAGCACCACGAGCCCACATCATTCGACGGGGGCAATACCAAGTCCGTGATTCAGGGTCACTGAGCGATTGGCGACGGTGGCGACTTAAACCGGCCGCTCCCCCTTCACCGTGACCCGCGTCCCTGAGCGCGTGTGCGGCCAGTAGTCCCACATCGCGCGGTGCTGGGTGCAGCGGTTGTCCCAGAAGGCGATGGCGTTCTCGGTCCAGCGGAAGCGGCACTGGAACAGCGGATTCTCGGCGTGCTGGTAGAGATAGGCAAGCATCGCATCGCTCTCGTCGCGCGGGATGCCGTTGATGTGGCGGGTGAAGCCGCGGTTGACGTAGAGCGCCTTCCTGCCGGTGACCGGGTGCGTGCGCACCACCGGATGCTCGGCGCTCGGATAGGACGGACGATCGGCGACGCCGTAATTGGCGTAAAGCCCGCGATAGATCGGCTCGCCGTCATGCAGCGCGGTCAGCCCGTCGAGATACGCCTTCATCCGGTCCGACAGCGCCTCATAGGCGGCGTACATGTTGGCGAACAGCGTGTCGCCGCCGCGCGGCGGGCACTGCTTGATGTAGAGGATCGAGCCCATCGGCGGCTCGAGATCGCAGGACACGTCCGAATGCCAGCCCTCGCCGTTCGCCCGCGGCGAGTTCTTGTCGGCGTAGATCTTCATCAGCGCGGGATCTTCGTCCTCGTGCGGCGCGGCGGGATGGAAATGCAACTCGCCGAACTTGCGGCCGAACGCGAGATGCTGTTTTGGCGTGATGTTTTGATCACGGAAGAAGATGACGAGGTTTTCGGCGAGCGCGCGGTGGATCTCGTCCATCTGCCGGTTGGAGCGGGCATCGCCATCGGCGAGGCTGCCGAGGTCGACGCCGGATATTTCCGCGCCGATGATGGGGGTGAGTTTTTCGACCGCGATGGTCTCGTAAGCCGCGCCGTCTTCGGCCATGTGGCGATAGCGCGGACCCTGCTTGCCGGATAGCGAGCTCATGGGTGTTACTCCCAATCATTGTTGATTGGGGACATCGTACCGCGCGGCGACAGATACGCAATCCGCGCTGCAAACACGGCCGTCGTCCCGGTGCGCGCGTAGCGCGAGCCCGGGACCAACAACCACAGGATTAGGTTTGGCGAAGATTGGTAGCCGCGATCTCGCGCCTAACCACGGCCTGTAGGTATGGGTCCCCGCCCCACGTGCGCAATTGCGCACTAGGCGGGGACGACAGCGGAGTGTTGGGCGCTAGCGGAGTAAAATCACTCCGCCGCGGTCACCGGGACCTTGGCGCCCTGGCCGTAGCGCTGGTCGATGTAGTCGATCACCAGCGCCTTGAAGTCGGCGGAGATGGTGGGGCCGCGCAGCGTGCGGAACTTCTTGCCGTCGACGAAGACGGGCGCGGCCGGCGCTTCGCCGGTGCCGGGCAGCGAGATGCCGATATTGGCGTGCTTGGATTCGCCGGGGCCGTTGACGATGCAGCCCATCACCGCGACGTTGAGCTCTTCGACGCCCGGATATTTCGTCTTCCAGCCCGGCATCTCGTCGCGGATGAACGCCTGGATCGAGCTCGCCAGCTCCTGGAACGTGGTCGATGTGGTGCGGCCGCAGCCGGGGCACGCCGCAACCAGCGGCACGAAGGTGCGGAAGCCCATGGTCTGCAGCAATTCCTGGCCGACCTGCACTTCGCGGGTGCGGTCGCCGCCGGGCTCCGGCGTCAGCGAGATGCGGATGGTGTCGCCGATGCCCTGCTGAAGCAGGATGCCGAGCGCGGCCGACGAGGCCACGATGCCCTTGGTGCCCATGCCGGCCTCGGTGAGACCGAGATGGATGGCGTAATCGGAACGCGCCGCGAGATCCTGATAGACCGCGATCAGATCCTGCACCGCCGACACCTTTGCGGACAGGATGATGCGATCCTTGGGCATGCCGAGCTCTTCGGCGCGCGCGGCCGAGAGCAGCGCCGACTGCACCATGGCCTCACGCGTCACCGCGCGCACGTCGCGCGGATTGGCGGACGCGGCGTTCTCGTCCATCAGCTTGGTCAGCAGCTCTTGGTCGAGCGAACCCCAATTGGCGCCGATGCGGACCGGCTTGCCGTTCTTGTTCGCGATCTCGATGATGTCGGCGAACTGGGTGTCGCGCTTGTCCTTGAAGCCGACATTGCCGGGGTTGATGCGATATTTCGCGAGCGCCTCGGCGCAGGCCGGATAGGCCGCGAGCAGCTTGTGGCCGATATAGTGGAAGTCGCCGATCAGCGGCGTGGTGATGCCACGCTTGGCGAGGCCATCGCGGATGTGCGGAACGGCGGCAGCGGCCTCCTCACGGTCCACGGTGATGCGGACCATTTCGGAGCCGGCGCGCGCGAGCGCTGCGACCTGGGCGATGGTGCCGTCGATATCGGCGGTGTCGGTGTTGGTCATCGACTGCACGACAATCGGCGCACCGCCGCCAACGGCGACGTCGCCGACCTTGACCTGGGTGGTCCGGTGCCGGGGCGCCGGGCCCGCGATGTCGGAATCGATGGGGTTTTCGAGCTTGTTCATGGGGTCCAAATATCAGGTTTTGGTGACGTTGAGCAATGCATCGCGCGGCGCCGCAGCCGTTGAGCTGGGACGGTTAACCAGAAAAAGCCCAGCAATTACAAGGATCGCAGCGGCCCCGAATGTCAGGCTCAAGGTGTCGTGCATGATGAAATAGCTACCCACCACGCCAAACAAAGGGGTGATGAAGGTAAAAGCCGACAATTTGCTGGCCGAATAGGACTTCACCAGCGCGAACCAAAGCGTGAACGTGGTTCCGACCACCCAGATCGCCTGGAAGGCCATCAGGCCGAGCGACAGCGGCGACGGGGTCTGGGTGATGGTCTCCCCAAACAGCCAGGCGGCGGTGCCCAGGATCGGGATCGAGGTCGCGACCTGATAGCCGAGCGCCTTTTCCGGCGCCGCGAAGCGCAGCCGGGTGCCCTTGGCGACCAGTGTGGTCGCCGCCCAAAGTCCTGCGCCGGCCACGATCAGGAGATCGCCGAGCAGGATGTGCGAATCCACATTGGGCTGCGGCACGCCGATCGCGAGCGCAACTCCGGCAAAGCTCACAGCCAGCCCCAGCCATTGGATGCCGCCGAGCCGCTCGCCGAGCACCTGGTAGGACCCGAGCGCGACGAAGAACGGCGCCGTGTAGAGGAACACCACCGCGCGCGAGGCCGAGGTCAGGCGCAGGCCCTGGAAGATCAACACGAACTCGACGCCGAACATCAGCCCGGCGACCAGGCCGGCCTTCCACGTGCCGTCGCGCTCGAAGAATTTGACGCCGCGCAAGCTGCCGACGATGAACAGCACGGGCAACGCACCCATCGAGCGGATCATCGCCTGGAGCATCGGCGGCACCTCCGGCAGCACCAGCTTCACCGCTATCTGATTGAAGCCCCAGGTCAGGCACAGCATGAGCATCAGGGCGATGGCGCCGGCACTGAGGGGGCGACCAGCGGACGGTATGGCTTGTGGTGCGGACATTTCTTCCCGAATACCGGCTTGCGCCGTTGTTGCTTTATGCAGCTTTCTGACAATGGGCGCAGACGCCCGTAATCTCCACCACGGACAGTTTTGGTGCGAAGCCTGAGCTGCGCGCGGCGGCATTGAGGTCCTTGGCGAAGGATGCCGACGGGATCTCGCCGACCAGGCCGCAGCGCTCGCAGATCAGGAACGCCACCGCCGAGGTCGCGTCGTGGTCGTGGGCGGCGCAGGCGAGATAGGCGTTGCGGCTTTCGATGCGGTGCACGAGGCCGTTGGCCATCAGGAAATCGAGCGCCCGGTAGACCGTGATCGGCGCCGGCCGCGGCATCGACTTTGCCAATTCGTCGATGATCTCATAGGCGCCGAGCGGCCGGTGGCTGGACAGCAGCGCCCCCAGCACCTGGCGGCGGATCGGCGTGAATTTCTGCGCGCGAGCCTCGCAAACCGTCTCAGCGTGCGCCAGCGCGTCCGCGGTGCAGCGGCCGTGATCGTGGTCAGGCGTCGGAAATGCCGGCTTTGCGAGGGTCATGTGGCCTGCCTTCTAGCATTTCGGCCGTGGAACCCAAAGCGCGACCGGGAATGCGCCTGTCAGCCATGCTCTTGCTGCGGGACAGCGTCCCGCTAATCCGCCACGAAATAATCATAAGCTTGCTTATTATAGTCAAGCTCATTGGAGATAACGTTATGACCCGCGGGTCCGTCGACCAGAACTTCCTGTTTACGCTCGGTGAACTCTACCGCCTCTTGCGGGTCTATGCCGACAAGGAGGCATCGCGCTTCGGCATCACCCGCGCGCAATGGGCGGTCCTTGCCAAGGTCGAGCGCAGCGAGGGCATGAAGCAGTCGGAACTCGCCGAGTTGCTGGAGATGCAGCCGATCACGCTGACGCGCCTGATCGACAAGCTCTGCGACAGCGACTGGATCGAGCGCCGCAGCGACGCCTCGGACCGCCGCGTCAAGCGCCTCTATCTCAAGAAGGCCGGCCGTGCGCTGCTCGGCAAGATGAGCGGCCTGAAATCGGAACTCACCGCGAACGCACTCGACGGCATCAGCCCGGCGGACGCCCACCGTCTCCTCACCCAACTCGAATCCATCAAGGAAAACGTGCGTAACGCGATCCAGACATCCGGCGCGGAACAAGCGCGTAAGGAGCAGCGCTATGGCTGATCAGGTCCTCAAGTTCCAGCCCGAGCAGAAGAGCGACAGCGGCAAGCCCACCAAGAAAGCCGGCACCGATCCGCGCCGCCGCCTGGTGGCGGGCCTGCGCCGCTATCGCCGCTTCCTGCTCCTGGTCGTGCTGCCGCTCGTCGTCGCCGTCGGCGGCCTCACCTTCTATCTGAACGGCGGCCGCTATGTCGGCACTGACGATGCCTATGTCGGCGCGCAGAAGGTCCTGGTGACGCCCGACATCTCCGGCAAGATCGAGAAGGTCGTCGTGAGGGAAGGCCAGATCGTCAAGCAAGGCGACGAGCTGTTCGAGATCGATCCCGTGCCGTTCCGCCTCGCGGTGGACGAGGCGAGGGCGCAGCTGATGCAGGCGCAGTCGACCTATGACAACCTCCGCGCCAACATCAAGATCTACGGCGACATGCTCAACCTTGCGCAACAGGGCGTCGACCTGAAGCAGCGCGACGTCGAGCGCAAACAGGCGCTGGTGAAGAACAGCTACGGCTCGCAGCTCGACCTCGACAACTCCGCGAACGCGCTGGTCACGTCAGGTTCGATCGCGCAATACGTCAAGCAGCAGATCTCGACGGCCAAGACGCAGCTGCTCGGCGACACCGACCTGCCGCTGGAGAAATTCCCGCCTTACGCGCAGGCCAAGTCCAAGCTCGACAATGCCGAGCGCAATCTCGACCACGCCGTGGTGCGCGCATCGATGGGCGGCGTTGCGACGCAGGTCGAGCAGATTCAGCTCGGCCGCTACGTCACCGCCGGCACGCCAGTGTTCTCCATCATCGACGTCGCTCACCCCTGGGTCGACGCCAATCCGAAGGAGAGCGACCTCACCCACGTCACCGAGGGACAGCCTGTTACCCTCGAGGTCGACGCGTTTCCGAACCACGTCTTCAAGGGCAAGATCGGTTCGCTCTCGCCCGGCACCGGCGCGCAATTCGCGATCCTGCCGCCGCAGAACGCCACCGGCAATTTCGTCAAGGTGGTGCAGCGCGTGCCTGTCAGGATCTATTTCGACGAGACCGACAAATACGTGCGGAAGCTGAAGGCCGGCATGAGCGTCTACGCCACCATCGACACTGGCCACAAGCGCTCGCTCGCCGGCCTGTTCGGATTGTCGGCGACGGCGAACCAGGACAAAGACCAGGACAAGGACTGATCCGATGTCCGGCCCCAATGCCAGCCTGATGGTCCCCGGCCTGCGCAGGAACATGGTGACGATCTGCGCCATGACCGCGACCATCATGCAGGCGCTGGACACCACCATCGCCAACGTCGCCTTGCCCTACATGCAGGGCTCACTGTCGGCCTCGCAGGACCAGATCAACTGGGTCTTGACCTCCTACATCGTCGCCGCCGCGATCATGACGGCGCCGGTCGGCTGGATCGCCAACCGCTTCGGCCGCAAGCGCATCTTCATCATCTGCGCCGCCGGCTTCACCTTCGCATCCGTGCTGTGCGGCTTGGCGCAGGACATCAACCAGATGGTGCTGTTCCGTCTGCTGCAAGGCGTGTTCGGCGCGGCCCTGGTGCCGCTGTCGCAATCGGTCATGCTCGATTATTACACGCTCCAGGAACGCGCCAAGGCGATGTCGATCTGGGGCATGGGCGTGATGATGGGCCCGATCATGGGCCCCTCGCTCGGCGCCTGGCTGACCGAGACCTATTCCTGGCACTGGGTGTTCTTCGTCAATTTGCCGTTCGGCGCCATCACCGTGCTCGGCCTGATCGTCTTCATGGACGAGACCCGGAAGGATATCAGCCTCAAATTCGACTGGTTCGGCTTTGCCGCGCTGGCGGTCGCGATCGGCTCGCTCCAACTCGCGCTGGACAGGGGCGAGCAATTGGGCTGGCTCGAATCCAATGAGATCATCGCAGAGTTCATCGTCTCGGCCGTCGCCTTCTACTTCTTCCTCGCGCACTCCTTCACGACGTCGACGCCGTTCATCCGCTTCGCGCTGTTCAAGGATCGCAACTTCGTCACCGGCTGCATGTTCATGGTCGTGATGGGGCTCGTGCTGTTCTCGACCATGGCGCTGGCCTCGCCCTACATGCAGAACGTGATCGGCTATCCCATCATCACCGCCGGCCTGCTGCTGGCGAGCCGCGGCTTCGGCACCTTCTTCGCCATGATGCTGGTCGGCCGCATGATGCGTTATTTCGAGGCACGCACGCTGATCATCACCGGCCTGACGCTGACCGCGGGCTCGCTGTTCCAGATGACCGGGTGGACCGACCTGACCCAGGTGCCGGAGATCGTCACCGTCAGCGTCATCCAGGGCTTTGGCTTTGGCCTCGTCTTCGTGCCGCTCTCGACGGTGGCATTCCTGACCCTGTCGAACGAGCTGCGTACTGACGGCACCGCGATGCTGACCCTGATGCGCAACGTCGCGAGCTCGGTCGGCATCTCCGTCGTCATCGCCGAGCTGACGCAGGGAACGCGGCGGACCTACGCGATCCTGTCCGAGTACATCAACCCGTTCAACCACGCGCTCCAGATGCCCAGCGTCAGCGGCATGATCAATCTCTCCACCGACGCCGGCCGCGCCATGGCCGACAGGATGGTCAGCGTGCAGGCCCAGATCATCGCGTTTGCGCACGACTATATGCTGGTGATGATCTTCATCCTCTGCACCATCCCGCTCGCCTTGCTGATCGGCTCGACCAAGGCCACGCTGCGCAAGCAGGCGGCCGGGCCGGAACATGCGGTGATGGAGTAGCGGCGGTCTCGTGCCCCGGACGCAGCGCAGCGCGTAGCGTTGCGCTGCTGAGCCGGGGCCCACCTCCCGCGGCACACTGGGTCCCGGTTCTGTGGCGCACCGCTACGCGCTGCACCGCGCCCGGGACACACGCGCGCTACAACAACTCCTCGCAGCCCAAATCGTCCACCGCCATCATCACCCGCTCCAGATTATTCCACCAGATCAACGGCGGGATGTTGATGCTCCACTGCCAGACCGGCTTGGTGATGTGCCAGAGCACGGACCAACGGTAGTCGCGATCGAGCGCACCTCGCGTGTAGCCCGTGATGCCGCTTTTAATCAGCGCATCATGGTAGAGATTGAGCAGCGAGCGTTCGAGCCCTTGGCGTCGCTCCGGGTACCATTGCATCGCCATCATGTAGGCGAGATCGTTGGTCGGGACGTCGATGCCCCACAGGTCGAAGTCGAAGATGCGCGCGGTATCGGCGACACCGGTGCGGGGCAGCAGAAAATTCCAGCTATGGGCATCACCATGGGTGATGCTGAGATGACGGCGCGAATGATAGCGCTCGGATAGCCGGGCCGACTGATCGATGAGGCGACGGTAGATGAGGCGTCGCTCCTCGCTGAGACGGTCACCGAGCAAATCGGCAAAGCGGTCGTAATGACCCGCGAACGCCTCCATGTGCTGCGCGCTGTCTGCGGTGCTCGCCCAATTGCCGACGGTCTCGCCGAGATCGGGATGGTCCCACCAGGCCGCATGCCAGCGCGCCAGCGTCGTGACGATCGCGATCGCCTGCTCGCGTGACGGCGGCAGCGGCCATTGCGTTGCGACCTCGTGGCTGTCGGTGAGATCCTCGAGCAGCAGGTGCCAGGCGAGGCTTTCTTCGTCGAAATGCGCGTCGAAGCAGCGCGGCACCAATCCCAGCGGCATCTTCGGCGCAGGCTGCGTGTAGTACGCCACCTCGTGCCGGCCGGCATTGGCGAGCGTCTGCGCAAACGCGGAATTGGCGGTCTTCAGGATCAGCGATTGCGGCGCACCGGCGGATTCCCCGACATAGCGCAGGCCGAGGCGGACGATGTGTGACACGACGGTGTCACGCTGATGCAGCACCTTCACCTCGCGCACGGCGCCAGCGTCCAGCACGCCACCCCTGCGCAGCGCAGCCGTCAGTTGGGCGGGCTCAACGACCGCCGGCAGTTGTGGAGGTGTCATGACCACGATGCCCCTGTCCCGCGCAATACTGCACGATCACGACCCCACGCACCAGCCGCAGACCCGGCACCCGGCTCAAGCCGCTGCGGTCGAGTCGCGCACGGTCCGGACGACGACCGACCGCAGCGATTCCAGGTTGGCCGCCATGCCCGCGATCGCCTGCCTCACCTCCGTGGCGCGCTCGTCCACCGAGGCGGCGTCGCGGCTGACATTGGCGATCTTGGCCGAGACCTCCTTCGCAGCGGATGCCGATTCGGAAATCGACCGCGCGATCTCCCGCGTTGCGGAGTCCTGCTCTTCCATCGCCGCCGCGACCGACGTCGCCACGCCGTCGATCTCGACGATGTGGCCTCCCATCGTCTCGACGGCATCGACTGCAGCCTGGGTCGAGGCCTGAACCTCGGCGATCAGGCGCCCGATCTCTTCGGTGGATTTGGCGGTCTGGTCGGACAGGGATTTCACTTCGGCCGCAACCACCGCAAAGCCGCGGCCGGCCTCGCCGGCCCGCGCGGCCTCGATCGTGGCATTGAGCGCCAGGAGGTTGGTCTGGCCGGCGATGCCGCCAATAAGGTCAGAGACCTCCGCAATCTTCTTCACCGCGCCCGCCAGCGCCTGGATGGTCGAACGCGCCTGCTCGCGGCCGGCGACCGCCGATTTCGTGACTGTGCTGGTCCGCGCCACCTGCGTTGCGATGTCCCGGATCGAGGCACTCAGTTGTTCGGCCGCGGCCGAGACGGTCTGCGAGCTGCCCAGCGCCTGGGTGGACGCCGAGGCCACCGCCTGCGACTCCGCGGACAGCGACCGGGCGATCTCGGACAGGCTGGAGGCGGCCCGTTCGACGCCCTGGCTTGCCACGCTCGCGGAATCGACCGAGCGGCCGGTCTCGCGCTCGACGGTCTCGGCCATCTGGTGCAGGGCGCCACGCTTGGCCGTCGCGGCCTCCTGCTCCTTCCGCAACTGCTCCTCGCGCAGCCGCGAATTCTCGATCGCCCCCAGCTTGAACACCTGGAGCGCCCCCGCCATCGAGCCGACCTCGTCCTGGCGGTGCGCGAAGGGGATGTCGACAGCGAGATCGCCGGTCGCGAGCTTCTGCATCGTGTCCGTCATGCGCACGATCGGGCGCACCACGCCAAGCGCGACGCCGAGCAGGCCTGCGGCAATGAGGGCCAGGACGGCTGCGGAGACGCCGAGGAGAATGTAGAGGATCGAGCTGTCGCGTTCGGCGGCCAGCTTCTCCATGTCCGCATTCTGCTTGTTGGCGCTCTCGACGATGCTGTCGATGACGGCGCGGTGCGCGGTGTAGGCGTCCTTGAGCTGCGCATAGGCGCGTTCGGCGCCGGCCACGTCCTTGGCTTTGAGGGCCGGCAGGAGCTGGTCGGACAAGAGCTTCCAGAACTTCTGCACCTCGGCGTCGGATTTCGACACCAGCGCCGTCTTCAGATCGGTGGAGAGGCTGGAGGTGGTCCAGAATGCCTTGCGCTCGTCGTAATCCTTGCGGAGCTGGGCCAGGCGTTCGCCATGGGCCGACAGCTGGTCCGGCTCGCGCATGGCGAGCGTGGCCTCGAGATAGGCTTCGATCACGTATTCGGGTGGCGGCAGGATGTCCGCGATGAGGTCGTTGCCGAGCTTGATGTCGGAATAAAGCGGACCGCCGACCTTGAGCTCGCGCAGGGCGTAAAGGCTGGTCGAGACGACGGCAGTAAAGCCGATGGCGAGCACGATCCCGAATGCAATGACTGCAGAAGAAAGCGAGAGACGAATTTTCATGAAACAATCCAATGGCGCAGGTCGAAATCCGAACGGACCCTAAACAACTGCGGTAAACACGGGATTGCTTCGCGCGGAAATTGTATCCCGCGAGCACCGGAAAATTACGAAAAGAGGATGTCAGTCGGTCGTTTTTGAGTCAGCGAGACCGACTCGGGGCACGAACAGAAACGTCTCAGGCCCGATGAAACGCAGCAACCAGCTCAGTTGCGCTGGATGAGAAACGCGTGGCGGCTGTCGATATCGCCGCCACGCGTTGCTGCCTCACATGTCGAAGAAGACCGTCTCGTCGTCGCCCTGAAGCCGCAGGTCGAGCCGATAGACCGCCTTCCCCGCCTCGCGCGTCGCGATCAGCGTCGCGCGGCGATCGGCCGGCACCAGTCCCAGCACGGGATCGGTGGCATTGCCGGCCTCGTCGCTGAAATAGATGCGGGTGTAGAGATGCCGCAGCATGCCGCGACCGAACACCGCAAGCACGATGTGCGGCGCCTGCGGCTTGCCGTCGGGATCGGGCACCGCGCCCGGCTTGACGGTGTCGAAGGAATAATTGCCGTCCTTGTCGGTGCCGCAGCGGGCAAAGCCGCGGAAGCTGGCATTGGGCAGCGCGCGCTTGTCCTGGGGGTCGGCAAAGCGGCCCTGCGCATCCGCCTGCCAGATCTCCAGCATGACGTCGGGCACAACGACGCCGTCGCCGTCGAACACGCGGCCTTCGATGCGGACGCGATCCCCGGTGACGTCGGGCGTCAGCGTCGAGTTGGTGAACGCGTCGTTCCAGGCGTATTCGCCGGTCGGCGTCAGGCCGTATTTGAAGAACGGACCGACGGTCTGCGATGGGGTAATACCGTTGTCCTGCACTTAAGTGTTCTCCATTGGCGTGGCGTTCTTGCCGCGCAGCACGATGTCAAAGCGGTAGCACAGCGCCCATTCGGGCTGCGTGTTCTCGAGGTCGAAAGACGACACCATCCGCGCCCGCGCCTTCTCGTCCGGCACCGAGTTGAAGATCGGGTCGAACGGGAACAGCGGGTCAGCAGGGAAATACATCTGCGTCACGAGGCGCGTGACGAAGGAATGGCCGAACACCGACAGATGGATATGCGCGGGACGCCAGGCGTTGTGGTGATTGCCCCAGGGATAGGCGCCAGGCTTGATGGTGACGAAACGGTAGTAGCCGGCGGCATCGCTCACGGTGCGGCCCGCGCCGGTGAAGTTCGGATCGAGCGGCGCCGGATGCTGGTCGCGGACATGGACGTAGCGGCCGCAGGAATTGGCCTGCCATATCTCGACCAGCGAGTTCGGCACGCCGCGGCCGTCCTCGTCGCGGACATGGCCGTGCACGATGATGCGCTCGCCGATCGGCTCGCCGGTATGCTGGGTGGTGAGATCGGCATCGCCCTCGCGCACGGTCTCGTGGCCGTAGACCGGGCCGGTCAATTCCGACAGCGTGTGGCGCATCGGGATCAAGGGCTTGTTCGGCGCGCGCTTGATCGAGCTCTTGTATTCGGGCGACAGCGGCAGGGGATGCGCCTTGTTGCTGTCGACRGGATAGATGAATGTCATTGGCGAACTCCTCCCCGGCCATTTTGCTCCGGCCGGTCAACGCTTCCCCCGATCATTATAGAACATAACTAATCTAGGGAAGCGGGTTTGGCAGGTGTCCTGCGCCCGGCAGGACCGCCCTATTTGATCGGCGGACGCGGCAGTACGGCCTCACCGGCCTCCAGCCGGTAGGTGTGGTCGAGCGAATACCAGGGGGTCGGGACGTCTCGTGCGGTCGGATGCGGCGTGTCGTGGCGCTGGAACTTGCCGATCAGTGCCTGCGTCACCCCGAACTGCACGTCGCTGTCGATATGCGGGTCGGCGGGGTCGTAGACCTGCGAGATCAGCACCTTGAATCCGGGCTTGAAGATCAGCGCGTGCAGATGCGCGGGACGATAGGGATGCCGGCTCTGCGCCTCCAGGAGGCGGCCGACCACACCGTCGGTCGGGATGGGGTAGCCGACCATCATCACCGCGCGGAAGGCGAAGCGCCCGTCCTGGTCGGTCGTGAACTTGCCGCGCAGGTTCATGTCGGCCTGATCAGGGTCCTGGTTCTCGTAGAGACCGACCGGCGAGGCGTGCCAGACATCGACCTCCGCATCGGCGACGGGACGGCCGTCTTTGTCGACGACGCGGGCGCTGACGAACAGCGGCGCGCCGGGCGTTTCCGAGCGGACGATCGAGCCGCCATTCTCGACCCGCGGCGAGTTCAGCCGCCAGAACGGGCCGAGCAGCGACTGATCGGTTTCGGTATTGCCCTGATCGCCGTTGTTGAGCAGGCACACCAGCGGCGAGACGCCGAGCGAGCCCGCCATCAGCACGACTTCGTTGTGCGTGTCGGTCGTGAGCTTGCCGAGCTCGGCCACGATCGCGGTCGCGTCCCGGAACTCCTTCTCAGTCAGGCGGACATCGCGGACGAAGGCGTGCAGATGCTTGACCAGGGAGACCATAATCTGGCGCAGCCGCGGATCGGACGTCCGCTCCATCACCGCCAGTGCAGCGGCCGTGACGTCCTGCTCGCGCTCGATGATCATGCTCGTCTCCGGATTACCCGTCATTCCGGGCGCGAGTGAAACGAACGAGCCCGGAATCTTCGCCTCTCCCCGCTTGCGGGGAGAGGGAGAGGAGAGAGTTTAGTTCAACTTCTCGATCGCAACGGCAACGCCCTGGCCGACGCCGACGCACATGGTGGCCAGCGCGAGCTTGCCGCCACGCTTTTCCATGCCGTGGACGGCGGTGAGCGCGAGGCGCGCGCCGCTCATGCCGAGGGGATGGCCGAGCGCGATGGCGCCGCCATGCGGATTGACGAAATCGGCATCGTCGGCAACGCCGAGCTGGCGCATGCAGGCAATGCCTTGCGAGGCGAAGGCCTCATTGAGCTCGATCAGGTCGAAATCGCTGATCTTCTTGCCGAGGCGTTCCATCAGCTTGCGGGTCGCCGGCACCGGGCCGATGCCCATGATGCGCGGCGGCACGCCGGCCGAGGCGAGGCCGAGGATGCGGGCGCGCGGGGTGAGGCCATGCTTCTTCACGGCGGCTTCGGAGGCCAGGATCATCGCGGCGGCGCCGTCGTTGACGCCGGAGGCGTTGCCGGCGGTCACGGTGCCGGGATTGCGCACGATCGGCTTCAGTTTTGCCAGGCCTTCCAGCGTGGTCTCCGGGCGCGGATGCTCGTCCTTGTCGACCGTAATCGGGCCGGCCTTGCCGCCGGGGATGGTGATCGGCGTGATCTCCTCGGCGAAATAACCCGCCGCGATCGCCGCGCCCGCGCGCTGCTGCGAACGGATCGCGAAGGCGTCCTGGTCGGCGCGCGAGACCTGGAATTCCTCGGCGACGTTCTCGCCGGTCTCCGGCATCGCGTCGACGCCGTACTGCGCCTTGAGCAACGGATTGATGAAACGCCAGCCGATGGTGGTGTCGAAAATTTCAGCTGAGCGCGAGAAAGCCTCCTGCGCCTTGCCCATCACGAAGGGCGCGCGGGTCATGGATTCGACGCCGCCGGCGATCGCGAGCTCGATCTCGCCGGATCGGATGGCACGGCCGGCGGCACCGACCGCGTCGAGGCCGGAGGCGCAGAGCCGGTTCAGGGTCTGGCCGGGAACCGAATCCGGCAGGCCCGCAAGCAGCAGCGCCATGCGCGCAACGTTGCGGTTGTCCTCGCCGGCCTGGTTGGCGCAGCCGAAGAAGACTTCGTCGACCTGTGCCCAATCGAGATTGGGATGCTTGGCCATCAGCGCCTTGATCGGGGCCGCCGCGAGGTCGTCGGCGCGCACCTTGGCGAGCGAGCCGCCGAAACGGCCGATCGGGGTCCGCACGGCATCGCAGATAAAGACGTCACGCATCGTTGTTCTCCCTGAATGCCGCGGTCCGGCCCAAATTCTTCAATGTCCGCGGAGTTTTAGGAGGGCGCCCGCGGCAGGTCAATTGACGGTTTCTTGCTTGTTCCGAGGGGGGCGCACGCTGCCAATGCATGCCGTGGTGCGGACAACGTGGAAAACCTCCCCTCGCCGGCCAAACCGGTAGGAGCAGGAGGCGAAATTTTGTAGGTTGCGCCGCCCATGACAATGCAACAGCCGATACCTGTGCCGCCCCCTGACGAAGCGCCCACGCCGCCGGCGGAAGCCATCGCGCGCGTCACGCCGATGATGGAACAGTACCTTGAAATCAAGGCGGCTCATCAGGGCCTGCTGCTGTTCTACCGGATGGGCGACTTCTACGAGCTGTTCTTCGAGGACGCCGAGATCGCCTCGAAGACGCTCGGCATCGTGCTGACCAAGCGCGGCAAGCATCAGGGCGCCGACATCCCGATGTGCGGCGTGCCGGTCGAGCGTTCCGAGGATTATCTGCATCGCCTGATCAACGCCGGCCACCGGGTCGCCGTGTGCGAGCAGACCGAGGATCCCGCCGCCGCCAAAGCACGCGGCAACAAGAGCGTGGTGCGCCGTGGCGTGGTGCGGCTGGTGACGCCGGGCACGCTGACCGAGGACACGCTGTTAGACGCGCGCGCCAACAATTATCTGCTGGCGATCGCCCGCGCCTCCGGTGGCGGCGACCGTTTTGGGCTTGCCTGGATCGACATCTCGACCGCCGAATTCACGGTGATGGAATGCTCTAGCGGCGAGCTCGCCGCGACGCTGGCACGCATCAATCCGAATGAGGCGATCGTCACCGACGCGCTCTACAACGACAGCGAGCTCGGACAGACCTTGCGCGAGCTGCCGGCGGTGACGCCGCTGACCCGCGACGTCTTCGATGGCGCCACCGCCGAGAAGCGGCTGTGCGATTATTTCGCCGTCGCGACCATGGACGGGCTGGCGCAACTGACGCGGCTGGAAGCGACGGCCGCCGCCGCCGCCGTCACCTATGTCGACCGCACCCAGGTCGGCAAGCATCCGCCGCTGTCGCCGCCCGCGCGCGAGGCCTCGGGCGCGACCATGGCGATCGACCCCGCCACCCGCGCCAATCTCGAACTGACGCGAACGCTCGCGGGCGAACGCCGCGGCTCGCTGCTCGACGCCATCGACTGCACCGTGACCTCGGCCGGCTCGCGCCTGCTGGCGCAGCGGCTCGCGGCGCCGCTGACGGACGCGCCCGCAATCGAGCGGCGGCTCGATGCCGTGAGCGCCTTCGTTGCGGACTCCGCTGCGCGTGAAGACATCCGCAGCATCCTGCGCGGCGCGCCCGACATGTCGCGGGCGCTGGCCCGTCTCTCAGTCGGCCGCGGCGGACCGCGCGACCTCGCCGGCCTGCGCGACGGCATCATCGCCGCCGACCAGGTGCTGATGCGCCTCGGCGAGCTCGACCAGCCGCCGCATGAGATCGCGGTGGTGATGGCGGCCCTGCAGCGTCCGTCGCGCGAGCTCGCCGCTGAATTCGCAAGTGCCCTCGATGACCAGCTGCCGCTGATCAAGCGCGACGGCGGCTTCGTTCGCCAGGGCTACGAGCCCGCGCTCGACGAAGCGCGCAACCTGCGCGACGCCTCGCGCCTCGTGGTGGCCTCGATGCAGGCGCGCTACGCCGATCATACCGGCGTCAAGGGCCTGAAGATCCGGCACAACAACGTGCTCGGCTATTTCGTCGAGGTCACCGCGCAACACGGCGACAAGCTGATGTCGGCGCCACTGAATGCGACCTTCATCCATCGCCAGACGCTGGCGGGCCAGGTGCGCTTCACCACCTCGGAGCTCGGCGAGATCGAGGCCAAGATCGCCAATGCCGGCGACCGCGCGCTCGGACTCGAGCTCGAGATCTTCGAGCGGCTGTCCGCGAAGGCGTTTGATATCAGCGACGATCTGCGCGCCGCCGCCCACGCCTTTGCGCTGCTCGACGTCGCGACCTCGCTGGCCAAGCTCGCGGTCGACGACAATTATGTGCGGCCGGACGTGGATGACTCCCTCGGCTTTGCGATCGAGGCGGGCCGCCATCCCGTCGTGGAACAGGCGCTCAAGCGCAATGGCGAGCCATTCATTGCCAATGCCTGCGATCTCTCGCCAACACCGGCGCAAAAATCCGGCCAGCTGTGGCTGCTGACCGGTCCCAACATGGCCGGTAAATCGACCTTCCTGCGCCAGAACGCGCTGATCGYGCTGCTGGCGCAGATCGGCAGCTTCGTGCCGGCGACGCGCGCGCGGATCGGCATCATCGACCGCCTGTTCTCGCGCGTCGGCGCCGCCGACGACCTCGCGCGCGGCCGCTCCACCTTCATGGTGGAGATGGTCGAGACCGCGGCGATCCTCAACCAGGCCGGCGAGCGCGCGCTCGTGATCCTCGACGAGATCGGCCGCGGCACCGCGACGTTCGACGGCCTCTCCATCGCCTGGGCCGCGATCGAGCATCTGCACGAGAGCAACCGCTGCCGCACGCTGTTCGCGACGCATTATCACGAGCTGACCGCGCTCTCGGCAAAACTGCCGCGCATGTTCAACGCGACGGTGCGGGTGAAAGAATGGCAGGGCAATGTCGTGTTCCTGCACGAGGTGCTGCCGGGCTCGGCCGACCGCTCCTACGGCATCCAGGTCGCCAAGCTCGCCGGCCTGCCGCCGGCGGTGATCACGCGCGCCAAATCGGTGCTGGCAAAACTCGAGGCGCAAGACCGCGGCCAGACCGCCCGCGCCCTCGCCGACGATCTGCCGCTGTTCGCGGTGCCCTCGCGCGCCGCCGCCGAAGCCGCGCCGCCGAGCGAGGCCGAGCTGCTGATGGACGCGGTGAAGGCGCTGCATCCGGACGAGATGTCCCCGCGCGAGGCGCTCGATGCGCTCTATGCGTTGAAGGGCAAGCTGCCGAAGCAGTGACGGTGCCGTAGGGTGGGCAAAGCGCAGCGTGCCCACCACTCAACGACCAATTCGCGGAAAGATGGTGGGCACGGCGCGCGAAGAGCGCGCCTTTGCCCACCCTACGACTTCTGCGCGCTTGGCTACGCCCTTGCCGCCATCGCAGCAGCTTCCGCGGCGGCGCGCTGCATGCTCGTCGACATCTCGTTCGTGACCGTGCTCTGCTCCTCGACGGCAGCGGCTGTCGAAGTGACGTATTCGCTGACGTTGTTGATGGCCTGCTTGATCGAGCCGAGCGCACTGACGACGTCGCCGGAGATGCCGTTGAGGCTGCCGATCTCCTGGCCGATCTTGTCGGTCGCCTGTCTCGCCTGATTGGCGAGGCTCTTCACCTCGGAAGCGACCACCGCGAAGCCGCGGCCAGCCTCGCCGGCGCGCGCCGATTCGATCGTGGCGTTGAGCGCGAGCAGGTTGATCTGACTGGTAATGCTGTTGATCATCTCGATGATGCCGCTCATCGCCTTCGCCGCCTCGGTCAGCCGCTGCGCCTGCGCGTCGGCAGAGGCAACCTGCTCCACCGCGCTCATCGCGGTCTCGCGGGACTTGGTCATCGCTTCGGAGATCTCGCGCACCGACGCGTTCAGCTCCTCCGAGCCTGCGGCGACCGATTCCATCATGCCGCGGACGCGCTCATTGCCCATGCGGACCAGCACCTGCCGCGTGGTGTCAGTGGCGTATTTCACGACCTTGAACGGCTTGCCGTTGAGATCGAGGATCGGGTTGTAGGAGGCCTGGATGTAGACGTCCTTGCCGCCCTTGCCGATGCGCTTGTATTCAGCCGCCTGGTACTGGCCGCGATTGAGCGTTGCCCAGAACTCGCGATAGGCAGCGCCGTCGCGCTCCGACGGCTCGACGAACATGCTGTGATGCTTGCCCTTGATCTCGGCCAGCGAATAGCCGAGCGTGCCGAGAAAATTGGCATTGGCGGTGATGATCGTGCCGTCCATGTTGAATTCGATCACGGCCTGCGCCTTGTCGATCGCCGAGATCTGACCAGCGAGGTCGGCGTTCTTCAGCTTCTCCGCGGTGACGTCGGTCGCAAATTTGGCAACGCCGAACGGCTTGCCGTTCTCGTCGAGCAGCGGATTATAAGAGGCGAGGATCCAGACCTCGCGGCCGCCCTTGCCGATACGTTTGTATTCGCCCGCTTGGTATTCACCGCGGTTGAGCCTGGCCCAGAATTCGCGATAGGCCGCGCTGTCGCGCTCAGCGGGGGCTACGAACAGGCTGTGATGCTTGCCCTCGATCTCGGCCAGCGAATAGCCGAGCGCCTGGCAGAAATTCTGGTTCGCAGTCACGATAGTGCCGTCGAGCTTGAACTCGATGACGGCCTGGGCGCGGCCGATGGCGGACACCTTGGAGGCTTCCGTCATGGCATTGATCTTCTTCGCGGTGATATCGGTCGCGATCTTCACGACCTTGACTGGCTTGCCGTCGCCGTCAAGCACGGGATTATACGACGCCTCGATCCAGATCTCGCGACCGCCCTTTGCAATCCGCTTGAACTCCGCGGCCTGGAACTCGCCGCTCTTCAACGCGGACCAGAACGCCTTGTACGCCGCGCCGCCTCGCTGATCGGCGGGCACGAACATGGAGTGATGCTTTCCCTTGATCTCCTCCAGCCCATAGCCCAGGGCCTTCAGGAAATTCTCGTTCGCGGTGAGGATGGTGCCATCCAGTGCAAATTCGATCGTCGCCTGCGAACGGCCGATGGCGTCGAGCTGTGCCTGGGCATTTCCATGGGAATTACGACCAAACATCAAAACATCTCCAGAATGGATCGCATGGTGCCGCAGCGCAACGCGCCTCAAAGACAGGCGAGCGGACGCCCTCGGACAGACCGAGCGTTGGAATATGACTAGCTGTGAACTATGTGGGTCCGTTCACGCGTACAGAGGACCCGCCTTGATGCCCATGTCCGCCCAAACGCGGAAACGACAACCGACGAGTAGCTTTACGGGGAATGCACCAAATTTAGATTAATGCACCTATCGGAATCGGGCAGCCCATCTCCGAAGAAATACGGAGTGATGGAACCGAAAATGGCCGGCGGAAGAAACGGCCGAAACGCGAATTAGCAACGATCAAATCGATACTTAGCGACGTCGCGACATGAACGGATTGCGGCCCCGCGCGCGCTTTTCCGCGCGACTATCGTCCAGGATGCTGCCCCATTAACGCAACGCCTTCCGGCGGCCGTCAGCGGCTCGCCCTGGCAAACGGCTCGATCAGCTTCAAGGTGGCGGCGAGGCGGATGCTGCGCTTGCCGGCGAGCGCGATCGCTTCCATGTCGGCGCCCTTGTCATCGCAGTGGCCGGAGAAGCCGATGCCCACCTCATAGCCACCGAACAAGGGATGCTCGCTCTTCGCCGGCGTGTGTTCCTGATTGACGAATTCGCCTTTCCAGCGACCGTTCGCCGAAGAATAGGCGCCAAGATAATAGAAGAAGGCATCGCCGCCGAGGATGCGGCCGTCGCGCAGCAACATCACGCCGGTATGGCCACCGGTAATTCCATCCAGCATCCGGATGTCGATCGAATAGAGTCCGCTGACGATGCCGCCCTCGCCGACCGCACCGGGCGGGGGAACGTCCTCGTCGCCGAGCGGCGTCATCACGGCGCGAAACACCGAGGCGTCCTCGACCACTTCTCCCTCGAAGCGGTAGAGCTTGCCCTGCGGTCGACCGCGAATGCTGATTGTGACGGCGTCGGAACTGACCAGCGACCTGTGCTGCGGCGACCGGCTGTGGCGCTTCGTCCGGAGCCTGGCGACGATTTCGCCGTCCACAATCTCGTAGGTGCCGAAGTGCGCGAAGGCCGTGTTGCCGCCAAGCATTTTCCCGGCATGGGCGTACAGCACGCTGCGGCCGGAGCCGTCGTTGATATCGTATTCGACCTTGTACAATCCCTCCACCACACGCCCCGATCTTGCTCTGTTGCCAGTTTAGCGGGTCTGCCAGCCCCGGTAACTAACTATCCTGACGCAGGGCTGAGGTCCCAAGCATAGCGTACCTCGCCTTACGAAGCGTGGCGCGGCTGATGCATCGGCCTCTTCCGTCGTCCCATCCACCACAGCGTCAGGTTCCAGCCGATGCAGGTGGCGAGTGCGCAACTCAAGCCGATCGCCGAGCCGAACTGCGTGACGGCGACGTGCAGCACCGCAATAGCCAGACCGAAACCGAGCAGGCCCCAGGCGGAGTTGGCGAGCACGGCGGCGGTCGGCGGGCCGCCGATGCGCGGATGCAGGATCACCATCATGCTGGTGAACACAATCGGGTAGAGCGCGATGACGCCGCTCACCCGCGGGCCGACCCAGCCCGAGGTCGAGACCACGATCGCAACCAGCGTCGCGACCAGCGAGGCGCGGAATGGAATGTCGTACCAGCGACGCGTCACCAGCGGCATCTTCACATGGCGGTATCGTGCGAGCAGCGGAATGCAGATGCCGAAGGCGACCAGGTTGACGGCGAGCCCGGCGGTCAGGGTCCAGTCGAACAGGCGGATGATGGAGGCCAGCACGATCCACACCGCGACCGCGCTGCCGGCGCTCACCAGCAGATTGTTCCGCTGCGCCAGCACGACATAGGTGAGCCCAAGGACGATCGTCGCGGCGTTGACCGGAAGGCTCGACAGCGCGCCKTGCGCGATGAAGGCGGCATCATGGTCGAGCGCGAGGAAGACGTAGGAAGGACCGGCCGAGATCGGCAAGGTCGCCACCAGTCCGCCGATCACCGGACCGGTGCGCTCGGCAATGAACGACGCGGACACGACGAACGCCGCGGCGATCGCCATGCGCAGGATGAGGAGGATGATGAAGTGGAGCTCGGGGGGCATTTTTTGCTTCTTACCCTGCCCTTGAGGGGGAGGGTCGGCTCATATGGAGCGTAGCGAAATATGAGACGGGGTCGGGTGACAGTCTCTCGACGGATACGGCGCCCGAGTGGAGAGATCACCCCACCCCGCTCGCGCTGCGCGCGATCGACCCTCCCCCTCAAGGGG
>NZ_JBFRFR010000068.1:0-52461 GCF_052114925.1 Bradyrhizobium sp. 2TAF36
GCTAATGGGATGGTCCGGGCTAATGGGATGGTCCGGCCGTGCTCCTGCCCCGCCAGCGATAAGCTGGCCAGGGGCGCCAAGACAAGGAGCACGCCATGTCCCAGACACTCAATACCGCGATCGCCGTGATCGGCATCGATATCGGCAAAAACTCGTTCCATGTCGTGGGCCACGATGCGCGCGGYGCCATCGTGCTGCGGCAAAAGTGGTCGCGTGGCCAGGTGGAGGCGCGGCTCGCCAATATGCCGCCTTGCCTGATCGGCATGGAAGCCTGCGTCGGCGCACATCATTTGAGCCGCAAACTCGCATCGCTTGGTCACGATGCCAGGCTGATGCCGGCCAAATATGTCCGCCCTTATAGCAARGGACMGAAGAACGACTTCAAYGAYGCCGAARCGATTGCCGAAGCCGTGCAGCGCCCRACGATGAAGTTCGTGGCGACCAAGACAGYGGAGCAACTSGATCTGCAGGCGCTGCATCGGGTGCGCGAGCGGCTGGTGTCGCAACGCACCGGCATCATCAACCAGATTCGCGCCTTCATGCTGGAACGCGGGATCGCGGTGCGCCAGGGTATCGGCTTCCTGCGCACAGAACTGCCCACCATCCTTGCGACGCGCACCGATGCCCTGTCGCCACGCATGTTGCGTGTCATCGAGGAGTTGACAGGCGACTGGCGTCAGCTGGATCATCGCATCGATAGCCTCTCCGGCGAGATCGAAGCACTGGCCCGTCAAGATCAGGCATGTTCGCGCCTGATGACGGTGCCTGGCATCGGGCCGATCATTTCGAGCGCCATGGTGGCCGCGATCGGCACTGGAGACGTCTTCTCCAAAGGCCGTGACTTCGGCGCCTGGCTCGGACTGGTGCCCAAGCAGATCTCGACGGGAGACCGCACGATCCTCGGCAAAATCTCAMGGCGCGGCAATCGCTACCTSCGCGTTCTGTTCGTSCAGGCGGCATGGGTKGTGCTGGTCAGGATCAAGAACTGGGAACGTTACGGACTCAGATCYTGGATCGAAGCCGCCAAGAAGCGATTGCACCACAACGTGCTGGCGATCGCACTCGCCAACAAGCTTGCCCGCATCGCCTGGGCGGTGCTGGCTAAAGGACGCGCCTTCGAGCTGACAAGGACCAACGATGCAGGCGTCCGACCCGCTTGATCCTCGCGCCGTGCTCGGCGCGGTCAAGGCGCGGCCTGGCAACGCCGGAGCCAGCCGCAAGCCAAGCGCAACGGCCGGCCTTGACCGCCCGTGCGCGCGACGCGACGCACGTCCTGCGGGCCGGGACGAAGGAACGGCCCCTGGCTCGAACACAGGAACTCCCGGAGCAAATGCTCCAATCAAAGGCCGGATACATTGATGCAAGACCACTCACTACCTGATCGACGAACCTCTTGCTACGCACGGCCGGACCATACATTGGGTCAAGCGGCAGGCTTCGCCCGCCGCGGCCATCCGACGCAGCGCAGCAAGCGGTCGATCACAGGCCAAAATAACAGCACGATCGCCAAAGTTGTGATCGAGCCGACCAGGCTGTTCGACCAGAACACCTTGAGGTTGCCGCCGGACCCAATCATCGACAAGCGGAAGGCATCCTCGGCGCGGTTGCCGAGCACGAGCGCCAGGGTGAACGGCGCGAGCGGGATGCCGATCTTCTTGAAAACGTAGCCGACGACGCCGAAGCCCAGCATCAGCCAGATGTCGAACATCGCGTTCTGGATCGCATAGGCGCCGATCGCGCAGGACACCACGATCATCGGCGCCACCGCGGCGAACGGCACGCGCAGGATCGAGGCGAAGATCGGCACCGTCGTCAGCACCAGCACGAGGCCGACGACATTGCCGAGATACATCGAGGCGATCAGGCCCCAGACGAAGTCCTTGTGCTCGACGAACAGCAGCGGGCCCGGATTGAGTCCCCACACCATCAACCCGCCGAGCAGGATCGCGGCGGTGCCGGAACCGGGAATGCCGAGCGCCAGCATCGGCAGCAGCGCCGAGGTGCCGGAGGCATGCGCCGCCGTCTCCGGCGCGAACACCCCCTCGATACGGCCCTTGCCAAAGCTCTCGGGATCCTTGGCGAAGCGTTTTGCGAGGTTGTAACCCATGAAGGACGCCGCGATCGCGCCGCCCGGGGTGATGCCGAGCCAGCAGCCGATGAAGGAGGAACGCAGCAGCGTAACCCAGTATTTCGGCAGGTCCTTCCAGACGCTCAGCACAACGCGGAGCGAAATGCTCGCGGCGTGTCCACGCAGCGCCAGCCGCTCCTCCATTGTCAGCAGGATCTCGCTGATGCCGAACAGGCCGATGACGGCAACAAGGAAGTTGATGCCGCGCAAGAGCTCGGCCGAGCCGAAGGTCATGCGCAACTGGCCGGACACGGTATCCATGCCGACGCCCGCGAGCAGCAGCCCCAGCGACATCGAGATGACCGTCTTGTGCTTGGCCTCGCGCCCCAATCCGACGAAGGAGCAGAAGGTCAGCAGATAAACAGCGAAGAACTCGGGCGGACCGAACTTCAACGCAAAGGACGAGATCATCGGTGCGAGGAAGGTGATCAGCAGCACCGCGACCAGCGAGCCGATGAAGGAGGACGTGAACGCCGCCGTCAGCGCCTCCGCCGCCCTGCCCTGCTGTGCCATCGGATAGCCGTCGAAGGTGGTCGCGACCGACCAGGCCTCGCCGGGGATGTTGAACAGGATCGAGGTGATGGCGCCGCCGAACAGCGCGCCCCAGTAGATGCAGGACAGCATCACGATCGCCGAGGTCGGATCCATCGTGAAGGTGAGCGGCAGCAGGATCGCCACGCCGTTGGGGCCGCCGAGCCCGGGCAGCACGCCGACGAAGATGCCGAGCACCAGCCCGACCATCATCAGCACGAGCGTCTTCCACGTCAGCAGGACGGCGAAGCCATGAAGCAGGAGACCGAAAGCTTCCATCGTGAGCGCCTAGTAGCCGAAGGCCGCTTCGAGCGGCCCTTTCGGCATGATGACGTCGAAGGCGATGTCGAAGGTGACGAACATGATCGCCGTGAACAGGAAGGCCGTGAGCAGCGACTYCCACAGCGCGATCTTGCCGACGAGCCGCATGAAGCCCACGATCAGGAGGAAGCTCGCGACGTAGAGGCCGAGGAACTGCATCACCAGGCAGAACAGAAGCGTCGGCACGAACACCGCCATCACACGGCGCGCTTGCGCACGCGTGACGAAGCTTTCGGATACAGCGCGGTGCGCCACAAAGGCTGCAATCAGGCCATAGAGGCTGCTGCCACCGAGGATGACGGAGAGATAGAACGGGAAATAGCCGGGCTCCGGCCCGGTCGAATCCCAGGAGGCGCCGGTGCGCCAATTGTCATAGCCAAGCGTTGCGGCCAACGCGAGCAACAGCAGGCAGACGAATATCTCGATCGTGCCGGAGGAGACGACAGAGGGTGAGTCGTCTTCAGGCGCGGTCGGATCGTCGACGACGATTTCAAGTTCGGTTTGGGACATGAGCTGCTTTGCAAAAGCCGGGAGTGATGTCACCTCGCCCCGCTTGCGGGAAGAGGCAGAGGCCGCGTCCGCGGCCGTTTTCTAGAACGCCGAAGCGCCGGGTGAGGGGGGACTCTCTGCGAGTCCGCCTGCCACTCTC
Organism: Bradyrhizobium sp. 2TAF36; assembly: GCF_052114925.1. Lineage (NCBI taxonomy): Bacteria > Pseudomonadati > Pseudomonadota > Alphaproteobacteria > Hyphomicrobiales > Nitrobacteraceae > Bradyrhizobium > Bradyrhizobium sp. 2TAF36. The sequence continues at coordinate 3,630 of NZ_JBFRFR010000068.1, forward strand.
TTCGGGGAGAGAGCCCCTCACCCCTGCCCTCTCTCCGTAAGAACGGGGCGAGGGAGAAGAGAGACGGCTACTTCGCGACGAATCCGGCTTCCGTCATCAGCGACTTGTTGGTGGCGTCGTCCTCCTCGAGGAATTGCACCATGTCCCTGCCGGTGAGGAAGATCGGCTTCAGCGCCTGCTTTTCCATGTAGTCCTTGTATTCCGCGGTCTGCGTCACCTTGTGGAACAGATCGACATAGAACGCCTGCTGCTCCGGCGTGACCTTGCCGGGCAGGAACATCGCGCGTAGCATCAGATACTGGACGTCAACGCCCTCCTCCTTACAGGTCGGGATGTCGGCCCAGGATTGCGTATCCGTCACCTTGCTGGTGTAGGAGATGCGCTCCTTGTCGAACACGCAGAGCGGGCGCACCTGGCCGGCACGCCAGACTTCGAGATTTTCGCTCGGGTTGTTGACGTTGGATTCGGTGTGGTTGCCGACGAGCTGGGTCGCGGCCTCGCCGCCGGACTTATAGGGCAGATAGGAGAATTTCGCGCCGGTCTTCTGCTCGAGGAAGACGGTCAACACGTGATCCTCGCGCTTGGAGCCGGTGCCGCCCATCTTGAACGGCGAACTCGCCGCCTTCGCGGCCGCGACGAATTCCTTCACCGTCTTCGGACCTGCGCTGTTGTCCCACAGTACGAACTGGTCGAGCGCGATCACCGAGACCGGCGTCAGCTCGCGCCAGTTGAACGGGATCTTCGCCGACAACGGCAGCATGTAGATCAGCGAATAGGCGATCAGCACCTTGTTCGGGTCGCCTTCGCTGGACTTCATGTACATCAGCGCTTCCGCGCCCGAGGCGCCGCCCTTGAGCGAGACGACGATCGGCTGCTTCATCAGATTGTTCTTCTGAATGGCGGCCTGCATCATCCGCGCCATCTGGTCGGAGGCGCCGCCCGCGCCGGCGGCCACCACGATCTCGACGGGCTTGGTCGGCTCCCAGCCGGCAAAAGCCGGCGCGCCACAAAGCGCGGCGGCCAGCACGACCGCGGCCTTCATTCCATGTCCCACGTGCGTCYCCCCAAGTTTTCGCCTATGTTATTGTTCGGATTGGCAATTCGCGAAGCAATGCGAATTGCATTGTGCGGGCGAATGCCGGGCAGTTCAAGCCGGCCCGGCGCCGCTCGGCTTATGACTTTGGAATGAGATCGATTGCAAGCTCGACCGCCAAAATCTCGGGACTGGAATAGAAGGCGAGCCCCCAAATCAACGTTGCAGTTCGGGTTGCCCCCTACGATCGTTCGGGAATTACCTGCTGTTTGGCGGTGAGAGATAATGTGTCACAGCTTTGTGCCACAAAGCCCGCGAGATCATCGGGCGGACGGGGCAACACGCCGGATGCAACCGAAATGATCACTGGTCTCCAGTTGCTTCAGTGAAGAACGGGCGCGTTTCCTCATTTCGCAGATGCCGAGAGCCTATGGTCTATTTCAATCGAAATTCCACCGGAGGAAAATCAGGGGTAGTTCAAAGCACTTTGGTATTCGCTGTTGTCGTATTCGTGTTCGTTGTCACAAGCCTCATGATCGCGCCGGGCACGGATGGGCTGTTAGGTGCATACCTCGCCGCCCTAATGCTCGGCATCGCCTGCAACGACGCCCGCCACTACCTCATTCCAAACGAGCTGACCGCCGCGGCTTTTGGAATTGCTTTGTTACGCGGATCAATCTTATTCAATGCCAGTGCATCATCCATGCTGTGGCTGGTCTTTCGCGCCTCAGCGGTAAGTCTGCCGTTGCTTCTTCTCTTGTTGTACTACCGCCACTGGCGCGGCCGGAACGGATTGGGGCTTGGGGACGTCAAGCTTGCCGCAGTTGCCGGTGCCTGGCTCGAACTCCCAACGGCGGCTGCGGTGATCGAATTGGCGGCACTTTCGGCGATTGCCGCCTACACCGCCAATGCCGTCGTGCGACGGCGGTCGCTGCGACGTACAGCAGTCTTGCCGTTCGGACTTTTTATGGCGCCCGCAATTTGGATCGGCTGGCTGAGCGAACAATTACTTTTGCGCTGGGGCTATTTCTGGCCGGGTTGACCTCGTCGCTTGCAAAGTCGCTGCCTCGGCGGTCCCGCGGCGGCGAGTTGAGTGATCGAGACGCGGAGACGTAGTGTTGCACGCTACTTGCCCTTCCAGTTCGGTGTACGCTTGTTGAGAAAGGCGTCCATGCCCTCGCGGAAATCTTCGCTCATATAGGCCTTGAGGATCAGGTCCTCGCCCTCTTCGCGCGACAGCGTGCGGCGGATGCGGCGCACGGCCTCCTTGGTCGCTTCAAGCGTGAGCGGCGCATGGCTTGCGACGAGCTTGGCGGTCTCGTCGGCACGGCGCTGCAGCGTCTCTACGTCGGGCACGACCTCGTTGAGCAGGCCGAGCGACAGCGCTTCCTGCGCCTCGACGAGGCGCGCCTTGAAGATCAGATCCTTGGTGCGGGCAGGTCCCACCAGCGAGACGACACGGCTGATGTTCGACATCGACAGGCAGTTGCCGAGCGTGCGTGCGATCGGAAAGCCGATGCGCGTGGTTTCGGTACCGATGCGAAGGTCGCAGCAGGCCGCGATGCCGGCGCCGCCGCCGGTGCAGGCTCCCGCGATCGCCGCGATCACGGGCACACGGCACTGCTCGAGCGTGCCGAGCACGCGGTCGATGCGGGCCTCGTAGTCGAGCGCGTCTTGCGCAGTCTTGAAGGCGCGGAACTGAGAAATGTCGGTGCCGGAGGCGAAGGCCTTGTCGCCGGCGCCGGTCAGGATCAGCGCCTTGATCGAGCGATCGGCGTTGATCTCCTGGCAGATCTCCGCCATGCGGTCATACATGGCGAAGGTCATTGCGTTACGCGCCTGAGGGCGGTTGAAGGTGATCCGCGCGATGCCGTCCTGGACGGAGTAGAGCAGGTCTTCGTTGGTCGTCGTCGGTGCGTTCATCGCGCGCTCACTTTCTAAGTTAATTCAGGCCACCTGAGCCTTCAGGCCACCTGGGCCTTGGCCATCGGCACCGCGTCGCGTCCCTTCAGGACGTCCATGGCCGCCAAAACGCCGCCGCTCCGGTGCGGAATCTTTGCAAGATCCAGGCCCATCTCGACGCCGGCAAGCGTGCCCATCAGCATCAGTTCGTTGAAATGGCCGATATGGCCGATGCGGAACACCTTGCCCTTGACCTTGTTCAGGCCCGTGCCGAGCGACATGTCGAAGTTTTCGAGCACCACCTTGCGGAAGGCGTCGGCGTCGTGTCCATCGGGCACGCGCACGCCGGTCAGCGCCGGCGAGTGTGCGGCGGGATCGGCGCACTGCGTCTCCAGGCCCCAGACCTTGACCGCGGCGCGCGTCGCGGCGCTGTGCCGCTTGTGGCGGGTCCAGACATTCTCCAGCCCCTCCTCTTCCAGCATCTTGACCGCTTCACGCAGGCCGTAGAGCAGATTGGTCGCGGGCGTGTAGGGGAAGGTGCCGAGCTTGTTGAAGGAGATGACCTCCTGCCAGTCCCAGTAGGAGCGCATGCCGGGGTTGGCCTTCGCCACCGCGAGCGCCTTCTCCGAGACGGCGTTGAAGCCGAGGCCCGGGGGCAGCATCAGGCCCTTCTGCGAGCCGGCGACCGAGACGTCGATGCCCCAGGCATCGTGCTCGTATTCCATCGACCCAAGGCCGGAGATGGTGTCAACCATCAGGAGGGCCGGATGCTTGACGCGGTCGAGCAACTTGCGCACCTCGAGCGGCGGCGTCACGCAGCCGGTCGAGGTCTCGTTGTGGACGACGCAGACCGCCTTGATCGTGTGCTGCTTGTCGGCGGCAAGGCGCTTCTCGATCTCGGCGAGGTCGGCGCCATGGCGCCAGTCGCTCGGGATAAAGTCGACGTCGAGCTTGAACTTGTCGGCGATGCCGCGCCACAGCACGGCGAACTGGCCGGTCTCGCACATCAAAACCTTGTCGCCGGGGGCGAACACGTTGACCATCGCCGCTTCCCAGGCACCGGTGCCGGACGAGGGGAAGATGATCACCGGCTGCTGGGTGCGGAACACTCGCTGCATCGAGGCGAGGACAGCAAAACCGAGCTCGGCGAACTCCGGACCGCGATGGTCCAGCGTCGGCATGTCCATCGCCCGCAGCACCCGGTCGGGCACGTTGGTCGGTCCTGGAATCTGTAAGAAATGCCTTCCAGTGTGCACGGTCATCGGCGTCCTTCCCGGTCTAGCCTTGGTTTTGATGGCCGCCGAATAGCACCATTTGACCGGCTTGTCCCCTCTCCTTAAGACGCCTCCCATGCATAAGCGGCGGGCCTCGCCCTGGCCGCGCTTCCCCTACTCCGCGGCCACCACCTTTCCGAAAGGCAGGCGCCTCTCGGCCCCCGAGAACGGGCGCTCCGGATGCATCAGGAAGGCGGAGAAGCCGCCGAGCAGCAGCAGCCCCATCGACATCAGGAACGGCAGGTACCAGTTGCCGGTCGCGTCGATCACGAAGCCGGCAACGAGCGGGGAGACGATGGCGGCGAAGGCCGAGCCGGTATTCATGAGTCCCGAGGCGGTGCCGGAATATTTCGGGGCGATATCCATCGGGATCGACCACATCGGGCCGATCACCAGCTCGGCGCAGAAGAAGCCGGCGGACAGACACAGCGCGACGATCGTGATGTCGTGGACGAACAGGATCGGAAACAGCGAAAGCAGCGCGCCCGTAAATCCCGCAACGGTGACGCTCAGCCGCGCCAGGCGGACATTGCCAGTGCGGTCGAGGATCTTGTCCGAGAGCACGCCGCCGACGCTGTCGCCGACAACGCCGGCGAAGAACACGCCGGAGGCGAACAGCGCCGAGTTCTTGATGTCGAGATTGTAGTTGTTCTTGAAGAACAGCGGCAGCCAGTTGAGATAGAGCCACAGGCACCAGCCGTAGCAGAAATAGGTCAGCGTCACTGGCCACATGCGGCCGAGCAACGGCCCCCACGGCACGCGCGGCCGCTCGCCCGTCGGGCGCGGCGGTAGTGCGGCGAGCTCGGCCTCGGTGATGGAGGCGTGCTCCTTCGGCTCGTTGCGGAAGTACCAGACCCAGACGACGCCCCAGACCAGACTGACGAAACCGAGCACGACGAACGCGCCGCGCCAGGTCAGCCAGAGGATGAGCAGCGCCACCACCGGCGGCGTCACGGCGTTGCCGAGCCGCGCGAAGGAATGGGTTAGTCCCTGCGCAAACCCGCGGCGATTCGCGGGCGTCCAGTATTGCATCGCGCGCGTTGCCGTCGGAAAGGTCGCGCCCTCGCCGAAGCCGAGCGCGAAGCGCGCGACGAACAGTGCGGCAAGGCCGTTGACGAAGCCGGTCGAGATGGTCGCCGCCGCCCAGATCATGCCGCACCAGAACAACGTCTTGCGCGGCCCGAAACGATCGCCGACCCAGCCGCCGATCACCTGGAACAGCAGATAGGGATAGGCGAAGGCGGAGAAGACGAGGCCAAGCTGGGTGTTCGACAGACCCAGCTCTTTCTGGATCTCGCTCGCGGCGGTGCCGATGTTCACCCGGTCGACATAGGTGATGAAATACATCGCGCAGAGCATCGCCAAGACGACATGCGTGGCCTTGAACCGAATTCCCATCTCCACCCTCCCTGACTCTTTTTTATGATTGGCCTTGCGTGTCCCGCGCGACCTAGGTGCCGACCACTTTCAGATGCGGCGAGGCATTGCCCTGCGCGCGCTGCTCCAGCAGCTTCATCGCGGCGTCGACACCGCCGGAGCGATGCGGCACGCCCGCAACCGACAGGCCCATCTCCACGCCGGTGAGCGCGCCGAGCAGCGTCAGCGCGTTGCATTCGCCGAGATGGCCGATGCGGAAGACTTTTCCGGCGACCTTCGACAGGCCCGAGCCGAGCGACATGTTGTAATTGTCGAGCACGATCTTGCGGAACTGATCGGCGTCGTGGCCCGGCGGCATCAACACCGCGGTGAGCACCGGCGAGAACTCCGAGGGCTCCTGGCAGAGGATCTCGAGGCCCCAGTGACTGACGGCGGCACGCGTCGCGGCAGCCAGCCGCTGATGGCGCGCGAACACGTTGTCGAGCCCCTCTTCGAGCAGCATCGCGATCGCCTCTCGCAGGCCGTAGAGCAGATTGGTCGCCGGCGTGTAGGGGAAGAAGCCGTTGGCGTTGGGCTTGAGCATCTCCTCCCAGTCGAAATAGGAGCGCGGCATCTTGTTGGTTTTCGCAGCAGCGCGGGCCTTCTCCGAGATCGCATTGAAGCCGAGACCGGGCGGCAGCATGAAACCCTTCTGCGAGCAGCTCACGCTGACATCGACCTTCCACTCGTCGTGGCGGTAGTCGACCGAGCCGAGCGAGGAGATGGTGTCGACCATCAGCAGCGCCGGATGCGCGGTGCGGTCGATCGCGGCGCGGATCTCGGCGATGCGGCTGGTCGCGCCGGTCGAGGTCTCGTTGTGCACGACCATGACGGCCTTGATCGCGCGCGCCTTGTCCTCGGTGAGCTTCGCCTCGATCAATGCGGGATCCGCGCCGCGGCGCCAGTCGCCGGGCACGAAGTCGACCTCGATGCCGAACCGCCCCGCCATCTGCCGCCACAGGGTAGCGAAATGGCCGGTCTCGACCATCAGCACCCGGTCACCAGGCGACAGTGTGTTGACGATCGCAGCCTCCCAGGCGCCCGTCCCCGACGAGGGGAAGATCACGACCGGACCCGCGGTCTGGAAAATTGTCTGGCTGCCCGCGAGCACGGCGCGGCCGAGCTCGCCGAATTCCGCGCTCCGGTGGTCGATGACCGGCATGTCCATGGCGCGCAGGACGCGCTCGGGGACCGGGCTCGGGCCCGGAATCTGAAGGAAATGGCGTCCCTGGTGCATGAAAACCTCCCTGTCGGCGGACTCAAGCCGGCTTCAGAAGTCATTTTGCATTCATTTTTTGTCATTTCAATCGAATTTTGGTATTCGATTGTGAACATCGACGCGATCGAACAGGCAATCTATTGTGCTGCAAATGAAATCCACGATTCCCGACACCGGGGTTCCGATCGCCCCACCCGCCGCAAATGGCGGCGACCGCCAGGAGGCCTCGCTTCACGGCGAGATCCTGCTGCGGCTGCGCGACTACGTGGTCGAGGGCAATATTCCCGACGGCGCGCGCGTCCCCGAGCGGCAGCTCTGCGCGATGCTCGGCATCTCCCGCACGCCGCTGCGCGAGGCCCTGAAAGTGCTCGCTTCCGAGGGCCTGATCGAGCTTCTGCCCAACCGCGGCGCGCGCGTCCGCCAACTCAGCCAGCGCGACCTCGAGGAGCTGTTCGACGTCATGGCGGGGCTGGAGAGCCTTGCCGGGCGCCTCGCCTGCGAAGCCATTACGGATGAGGAAATCGCCGCGATCGAGCAGCTGCATTACGAGATGTACGGGCACTATCTGCATCGCGACATGCACGGCTACTTCCAGACCAACCAGCGCATCCACGAAAGCATCGTCGCGGCCGCACGCAACGAGACCCTGAAGACCGCCTACGCCAACTTCGCAGGCCGCATCCGCCGGGTCCGTTACTCAGCCAATTTCGCCCGCAAGCGGCAGCGCTGGGCGGAAGCGATGCGCGAGCACGAGGCCATCCTCGATGCGCTGCGCCGCCGCGCCGCCAGCGAGCTCAGCGACATCCTGTTCCAGCACCTGCGCAACAAGCGGGCGGCCGCGATCGAGCACCTGACCGAGCCCCAAGAGGACGCGCCGGTGTCGCCCTGAGGGGCGACCGACTTGCTCGTTTTGAATTCATAATATAATCGGTCGTGAGAAATAATGAATAACTCAGCAAGGCTGGGCCTCGCTGGATCAATCCGGGAACCAGGGATGACAAACGCCTCCTCGCTCGAACGGCGCCTGCGCGCGGAAATGACCGGCGATGTCCTGTTCGACGGCTTCAGCCGCGGCCGCTATGCCACCGACGCCTCATTCTACCAGATCATGCCGGCCGGCGTGGCCGTGCCCAGGACCATGGATGACGCCTTGCGGGCACTGGCGATCGCCCGTGACGAGGGACTGAAGGTCACCCCGCGCGGCGGCGGCACCTCGCAATGCGGCCAGACCGTCAATGACGGCCTCGTGGTCGATCTCTCGAAGCACCTGAACCGGATCCTGTCGCTCGACGTCGCCGGCCGCTCCTGCGTGGTCGAACCCGGCATCGTGCTCGACGATCTCAACCGTCAGCTCAAGAAGCACGGCCTGTGGTTTCCAGTCGACGTCTCCACGGCCTCGCGCGCCACGATCGGCGGCATGGCCGGCAACAATTCCTGCGGCGGCCGTAGCTTGCGCTACGGCACGATGCGCGACAACACGCTGTCGATGGAGGCGGCGCTCGCCGACGGCACGCTGGGCCGCTACGGCGAGGTGTCGCGCGATCTCTCCGATCTCGATGCGAACGACAGCGTGCGCACCCTGTTCCGCGACATGCTCGATCTCGGCGCTCGCGAGGCCGACGAGATCGCCGCGCGCTTCCCAAAGGTGCAGCGCCGGGTCGGCGGCTACAATCTCGATGCGCTGACGCCGCGCAATGCGCGCAACAACATGGCGCATCTCCTGGTCGGCTCCGAAGGCACCCTCGCCTTCACCACCAAGGTCGAGCTGAAGCTGTGGCCTGTCATCCGCAACAAGGCGCTCGGCATCTGTCATTTCGGCAGTTTCTACGAGGCGATGGACGCCGCCCAGCACCTGGTCAAGCTCAAGCCGATCTCGGTCGAGCTGGTCGACCGCACCATGCTCGCGCTCGGCCGCGACATCGCGATGTTCAGGCCGATCATCTCCGCCGCCATCAAGGGCGATCCGGATGCCGTTCTGGTGGTGGAGTTCGCCGAGGAGGACCAGGCGGACAATCTCCTGCGCCTGAAGCAGCTTGGCGAGCTGATGGGCGATCTCGGCTTCGGCTGGAATAACGACAAGCGCAAATGGGGCGGCGTGGTGGAGATCACCGAGCCCGCGCCGCAAAGCGGCATCGCCGATTTCCGCGCCGCCGGCCTCAACGTCATGATGTCGATGAAGCAGGAGGGCAAGCCGGTCTCGTTCGTCGAGGATTGCGCCGTGCCGTTGCCGCATCTGGCCGACTACACCGCGCGCTTGAGCGAGGTTTTCGCAAAGCACGGCACCAGCGGCACGATGTATGCGCATGCCTCCGAGGGCTGCCTGCACGTGCGGCCCGTGCTGAACCTGAAGCAGGAGAAGGACGTCAAGGCGATGCGGGCCATCGCCGAGGAAGCCTTCGCGCTGGTGCGCGAGTACAAGGGCTCGCATTCCGGCGAGCATGGCGATGGCCTGGTGCGCTCTGAATTCCACGAGACCATGTTCGGCGCGCGTCTCGTCGCCGACTTCAGGGAGGTGAAGAGCCGCTTCGATCCCGAAGGCGTCCTCAATCCCGGCAAGATCGTCGATGCGCCCCGGATGGACGATCGCTCGCTGTTCCGCTTCAAACCCGACTATCGCGTCACCGAGTTGAAGACCAGGCTGGATTGGTCCGCCTATCCCGGCGCCGGCGGCGGATTCCAGGGCGCGGTCGAGATGTGCAACAACAACGGCGCCTGCCGCAAGCTCGAGGGCGGTGTGATGTGCCCGTCCTACCGCGCGACGCGCAACGAGAAGGACGTCACCCGCGGCCGCGCCAACAGCTTGCGGCTCGCGATCTCCGGCCAGCTCGGTCCCGACGCGTTGTCCTCCGACGAGATGATGGAGACCCTAAAACTCTGCGTCTCCTGCAAGGCCTGCCGCCACGAATGCCCGACCGGCGTCGACATGGCTAAGATGAAGATCGAGGTGCTCGCTGCCCGCGCAGCGTCCCATGGCCTGACCCTGCGCGATCGCTTGGTCGGCTACCTCCCGCGCTATGCCGGTCTCGCATCGCACTTCGCGCCACTCGCCAATTTGCGCAACCGCAGCCCGCTGCTGCGAAAGCTGTTCGAGCGCTTTGCCGGCATCAGCGCGCGCCGGGCGCTACCCGCCTTCCGCAGCGACGTGTTCGTGGCGCCCGCAGAAGCGGTCGGGCCGGAGACCGGCCGCGAAGTCGTGTTGTTCACGGACACCTTCAATCGCATCTACGAGCGCGAAAATCTCGACGCCGCGCTCCGCGTGTTGGCGGCGGGTGGTTATCGCGTGCACCTGCCCAAGCCAACGAGCGGCAGTCGCCCGCTCTGCTGCGGCCGTACATTCCTCTCAGCCGGTCTCGTCGACGAAGCCAGGGCCGAGCTCGACCGCCTCGTGGCCGCGTTCGCGCCCTTTGCCGCCCGCGGTGTGCCGATCGTCGGCCTCGAGCCGAGCTGCCTGCTGACGCTGCGCGACGAGCTCGCCTCGCTGCGCAAGGACAACGATGCCAGGGCCGTCGGCGCCCACGCGCTGACTTTCGAGGAATTTTTGGTACGCGAAGCGGAGGCCGGAAGGCTGCAGCTGCTACTCGGTACCGTCGCCGACAAGGCCGTCGTGCACGGTCATTGCCACCAAAAATCCTTCGGCGCCTACAAGTCGGTCGAGCAGGTGCTGCGCCTCATTCCGGACCTGAAGGTCGAGACCATCGAAGCGAGCTGCTGTGGCATGGCCGGCGCGTTCGGTTACGGCGCTGACACCTATGATGCCTCGATCGAGATGGCTGAGCTGTCGTTGCTGCCCGCCGTGCGGCGCGCCGACCAGAATACGCTGGTCGTCGCCGACGGCACCTCCTGCCGGCATCAGATCCACGACGGCGCCCAGCGCGAAGCGCTTCACGTCGCGCGCGTGCTGGCGATGAGCCTCGACCGCGCCGGAGCAAATTCCACTTCTCACACCAAAAAGGAAACCAGCCATGGCTGACCTCACGCTCGATACCGCCCGCAAGATCCTCGACGCCGCCTTCGTAAAGTCCACCGAGCTGAAGCTCAAGCCGCTGGTCGTCACCATCCTGGACGCACGCGGCGTGCTCAAGATCGCCGCGGCGCAGGACGGCACCAGCCTGATGCGCGCCGAGATCGCCCACGGCAAGGCCTATGGTGCGCTCGCCATGGGCATGGGCTCGCGCGCCTTGTACCAGCGTGCGCAGGAGCAGGCCTATTTCATCGATTCCGTGAATACCATTGCCAAGGGGGCGCTGGTGCCGGTCCCCGGCGGCGTGCTGATCCTGGACGGCGCCACCTTGCTCGGCGCCGTCGGCGTGTCCGGCGACACCTCAGACAATGACGAGGCCTGTGCTGTGGCCGGCATAACGGCTGCCGGACTGAAAGCGCATGCAGGATAATGGCTGAGGCTCCTGGGTCCGGGATAAATTAGCATGCCGCAAGCGGGCAACCGTCTCGATCAACAAAACTTGCCTTGTGGAGCTGAATCGTCCTAAGGCGAGCTAGTTTGCTCGCGCTAAAATTCGCGGGGTTCCGTCGCGTCCGTCGAGCCATCGCCAACAATGCTTCGCCCGCCATCCTGGCGCAACGGAGCAGGCACTCGAGATCAAGCCCGATAGGAACGACCGCGCACGCACTGATCGAACGCAGATACAACAACGCGTCGAGCAGCATCCCTTAGTTCCTACGGAAGTCGCCATTGCTTGACAGTGTTAGACCGTCTGCCCACCAATTAGAAATGCGGGGTTGATAAGGGAGCACATCGAGGCGAAATGCGTCTCGCAAGCAGCGCAATCGCCGGGGTTCGAAATGGATGCTTTGGGCACTGAAGGGAGCGGTTTAGATGGGTCCGCTCTAGAGCATCATGTGCAGCCTGACACGGAGAGTACCCAACCATCCTTTCGCCGAGCCTGCTTTTGAGGCTCACCGGGCATAAAGCTGCTGCACCTAGCCTAGGTGCACCCTAATCTCGAGGCAATAGGTGCGATGCGGATTGTCTAAGCTGCGTTGGGACATACCACGGAGCAGAGCATTGATGGCCATTCAGGTCGGCGTCCGGCACCTGCGGCAGCGACTACGCAGCCAACAGGCTCGTTCGGCGGTTGATTAGATCGCGACAGCGGGCGGAGCGATGTTTAAACAGAGCGGCACAGTGAATTTTGATAAGATGGGCAGCAAATCGGAGTTTACTGCCCATCACCCTCTTTGGAGCGCAACCAAAAGCTGCAAATTCCGGTGTAAAGACTTGAAAAAGCGCAGCTTTCTTGTGAGCAATGTCAGCATTGGGATCGCGCAGATCTGCCTATCAGACCTTCTCTAGGTGCACGATCATGAGGATCGTTGAGCAGCCTATAAGGCGTCCAGGACATTCTTAGCCACTTCCAAACCCACCGAGGAATATGCGGAAAAGCCTGAGCTCGCGCGATTTGCAGTTTCTGTTGGTGCAAGCGGCCCAGTGCGCAAGGACCGGATATCGGAGTTCGTCGTACGCAATAAGAGCGATTTTACGTTGTTGATCGAGGGAAGGCGGCCGGCAATCCTCACCCTCGTGACTCGGACGAGCTCAGTCCTGAAAGACGCCACCGCAATCCGCGAGCGCGGGGCGCATGAACGCAGAAAGGGGTCGTGAAGATCACCGCCTAGAGTTTGCAATCTCGATCGCCCCGAGCGGCCTCAGCTCTCGGGGTCGCAGGCGATGGATCAGCCGGGCATCGACCGGGGCATGTGCCCCACCCTTAGGGGCGCGCGGCGCTGCCCCGTCGAAAGCAGTTCGTTCGCTGAATCGAATGACGGCGAGTCTGCTCAAACGTTGTGCGGCCGAGCGCGGGCTGTGCGGTTTTGCCTGACGGGCAAGTCCCGACTGTTTGCCTGCTCACGAGGTGCTGCCGCCATGGCCATATTCGTCAGCAAGGCAAGCTCAACGACATCGCCCCCCAACCCGGATAGCGGCCTGCTGGTCCGCAATCGCCACCACCCCGGCCTGCTCAGAGCCCCGCGGTGGGCGACTATCCTGCACCCCACCGGGGCTGCTTCCTACGTTTCCTCGCCAGCGCCTTCGGTTTGAATGCACTCGCGCTCGGGACTTGCAGGGCCGTTTGATAGACATGCCGTGAAAGCGGCGCAACGACAGGTCCTTTATACGTCGGTGAAGAACAAGATGGGTTTCTGCTACATCCATACGGGCGTTATTCAGCGCGCGAAGGGCTACACGGCTCTCGCGCGGCTCGCCTACCAGACCTGTGGATCCGTGAACGACGGCTTCCGTCGAGTGAGCTACCGGGCCTATGCGGCGCATCACTTGGGAGGGCTTGTTCTGCTGCCGAGACACGCACCTGCGGAGCTGGCCGATCTTCTGGAATTCGTGGCGGCTGTTGGCCTCCGTGAGAACCGGCGGGACGCACAGGAGGGCCGGATCGTCGATTTCGCGATACCACGCCAAGTGCCGCCAGAGCTGTTGCTGGCCGTGGCGGCATTTGTGCTCCTCCCCTTCGTCGAGCTCGGCATGTCCATCCGCATCGATGTGGAGTGCCCGCCCGCAAGCGACGGCGAGCCGAATCCACACGCGCACGCCTATTTGGCAATGCGAGAGGTGGACCGAGACGGCTTCGGTGCCAAGGAACGATCTTGGAACCAACTGTTCTGGCGCGACGGCGGACGCCACGTGCGGTCGATCATTGCCGCGCGACTCACGCTGGCTTGCGCCATCCTTTGTATCGACGCTCACGTCGATCCACGGCACAATGAAGCCAAGGGAGCGGACACGCCAGAGCTGCGACTTCCGGGAGTGCTGTTTCGAATGTACGAGGCCGGCAGGTCGGTTCACCAGATCGAGAACCTCAAGGCGCAGCGGCATGGCAAGAAGACCCAGCCGACGCAGCGGCATGCGCCGAAGGTGACACCTGGGCTGATGATCACGAACGCTGCAGCGTCTAAGAACGGCCCGACCAAGGTGGCCGCCTTCCGCCAAGCGTTCGCCGAGAAGGCCATGGAAGTGGGCTACGCGCTTGAAGCCATGGCCGAAGAGCCCCCCGAGGCGCCGCTGTCGCTGGCAGGCACCGCCGTGTCGTTCGATGGCGTCGCCTTCAGGCTTAAGGAGAACTGCGAGGCGGAGGACGCCGACATCGTGGTGCTGTTTGCACGCGTTCTTGGCTGGCCGTCGCTGGTGGTCGAGGGCGACGCTAAGATTGCCGACCTGATCGCGGTCGCGGGTGCGTCCATCGACATGTTCATGGTCAATCGGTCGCCCTCTCCCGCTGTGCGCCATATCATTTCGCAAACGAATTTCGAAAGATTCAAGGCAGCCATCGCGCGGGCCGACCGGCTCGGTATTGTGGCAAAATTGCTGGCTGACGTTGCGCCTGGATCGGCTGCCGCGCCCCCCGGCGAGGGTCGCGAGGACGTTGTCGCGGCATCGGTCACCGAAATTGATGTTGAGCCGGCAGGCGCCGCAATCCCTGCAGAGGCGGTCTTGGTCCAGCCCGGCCCCGAGGTGTCGGCTGAGCCGGATTCAGAGGCTGGCCTCGACGTTGCGCCGTCCGCCGAGGTCATCCCCAATTCTGGCGATCGAGCGGCCATGGATCCGACGATCATCTCAGGTCCTTCGCTCGACGGCCTTGAATCCCTCCCTGACGACGATTCCTGGCAGATCAAACCGGATCCGAACGTGGTCAGGCAAAACGCCCGGCATGTGCAGGCCTACTATGACCGCCTCCAGCGCCAGGTCGCGGAGGCGGAGGAGATCGCAAGCAGGATGACCAATCGAGTCAAGGGGCGCGATCCGCGTCCGCCTTAGCCGAGTTTCCTCTGCAGGTCCGAGAAGATGGTCTTTGTCGCTGGCACTGCTCGCGACGCCAAGGCCATGGCAGCCGAGCGCCTGGTCTCAGCAAACTTTGGGATAGCGACTTCCGGTGCCCGGTCYCGGACAACCATCGCACCGCCAAGATGGCGTGCGTAGCTGAAGGAGCGCAACCGACCCGAACACACTGTGGATATAGGGCGCGATCCGCCGGAAGGCCGACAATCGCCCAAGGCGCGGGTGAATCGCAATTTGCCGTCCCCCCGGCGCGCCGAGAGGATCAAAACAGCCGGCCTGCCCCTGTCCGGCCCACTCCACATCGGCGTCAAGGGTTGACCGCCTGCGTATCACTCAAGCAATCTGATTGGGCTCCGCAAATCTATCGGACGCCGAAATGGTCAAGCATCTCTATACGATGCGCGAGGCTTCACAACTGAAAGAGGAGCGTTGGGCTGCCGCTTCCGACTAAATAGGAGTCGGAAATCGCTTGGCATCCTCTTAGCTTAGCGCCTGCCGCAGTAGGTTCTGTTCCAGCCCGACGGGCTAGCGCCGATTGAGCCTCCGTACCACCTCGGCCGGATCGAAACCTAGGATTCGCCCCAGCTCGATCAGCTCAACCACATCGATCCGACGCTGGCCGGACTCTAAGTGGGTGACCCACGACTGATACACTCCGAGCTTCTCGGCGAGATCGACCTGGCGAAGACCAGCGTCCTTCCTGAGCTCGACCAGCATGGCCGCGAGTTTCTTCTGAATTGGTGACGTGACCGTTTTTGGCATCCAGCCTCCCGGAGGGGGCTAGAGAAATAAAACGACTTTACAGATACCTATAATATCGGTATTCTCGACCTAACTAGCCAATCATCGAGTGAGTCATGCCGAGCCCAAGATTACCGCCTGAGGAAACCAGCGAAAAATGGTGGTCGGGTGCACACGGGCGGAGTGCACAGTGAGGGTAGCTTACTCTTCAGATTGGCATCTCGGGGCTTTCCCAGAGTCTCCGGCTGCTGACTTTGACGTGTTGGTCTGCGCCGGCGACATCTGTGAGGTGGACGAGCCTCAGCGCGCGATCCGGAGCGTGGTCGAGTATGCCTGCGGCAAATCCGTTGTCGCTGTTGCAGGAAACCACGATCTTTACACGAGCAACCCGGAGGACAAGCGCACGAACAACGATTTCATCCGTCTGATGCGCGCGGAAGCGCAGCGGCAGGATGACGCCGCGGATGATGACATCGTACACGTGTTGGCCGCTGACGAACCCGTCTGTTGGATCGGCAACGTACGATTCGTCGGGCTCACGCTCTGGACCGATTGGATGCTGGCCGGCCGCTGGACTCCGAACCCGGAACTGATGCCTGCGGAAGTGTGGGCGGCGCACGCGCGTGCGATGGCGAGACATTGGCATAGCGGACCCGAGGAGTATCGCAAGATTCGAACAGAGCGCGGCATTTGGACCCCGTACGATGCGGTCGCCGAACACGCGCACGAGAGGGCGATCTTAATGGACGAGCTCGCCAGCCCGCACGATGGGCCGACTGTTGTGGTGACGCACCATCCGCCGATGCCGGAATTTGTCGATGCCTATCAAGGGATGATTGGCATGCCGTGGTGGGCGGCCGCGTTTTACGGATCAGATATTTTGCGAGCGATGCCGGACCAACTTCGTCCGGATCTCTGGATCTGCGGCCACGTGCATGTGCCGTGCGACATCCAGTGCGGGCGCACACGCGTCGTCAGTAATCCAGTTCGCGGCGGTAAATTTGATCCAGATGCTGTAGTGGAGGTGTGATATGGCGATGCATGGTGTCCCAGAGCCGAGTGATTGGCGCGCGAGACTCGTTTGGAAACACCACAGGCTCTTTGATCCACCACCGGGAGACCCGGAGCTGGCGACGGGACTACCGGACTGCGGTCCAGGCTGGGAAAAGATCATTGATCGCACCTGCAGCGATCTCGGCGCACCATTTCTTTTCGGCTTCCATATGCGTGGAGAAATCAAAATCACCCAAGTCTATCAGAAATTAGGGACCCTGCGATTCCGATGGGAGGAGGTTCAAAACAAAGGCAGTCGCACTTGGAAGCCCCTTTGCTTCTCCAGCAAACTATCAATTCGCAACATTCTCCAACGTGCATGTGCCGCATCTGCCTGCATTTGCGAATTCTGCGGGGCCCCTGGTCGGCCCCACAGCAACGGTAGCACAGTCACAACCCTGTGCACCGAGCACGCTGATGGCGACCCTATGCTGATGCCGAGAGGGTTGGAAAATACGGACGTGCACATTGCCCTAATAAACGGAATGATCCGAGTTTTGGAGTGCAAGCAGTACGATCATGGCGATGACTGCTTCACTGTGCTCGCTGCAAGCGAAGTCGGGCTCGACCAAATAGAAGGGCCCTTGTTCGGAGGGCAAAAGCAGAGGTAATTGACGTGCTGCGGGTCACTGTCGAAATCTGGCCTGGCGGAGAGCCGCGCCGCGCGCGGATTCTTGCGACCGCGTTTATCGCAAACGTAAGCGATCTCGAGGACATCTCGAACTACACGATGCGGGTCTCCGAAGGCGTCAATCCCGTCGCCGGCACACCCGCGTGGAAAGCCGAAGGCGAGGTGCGCGGTCACGACCGACGTGCATCTGTGTGGAGTCTCATCGCTAAGGTCGCGGCCTGGGCGGCGGAGCAGCGGAAAGCCGTTATCCGACGAGGACAGCCGGAAGACCCTCTCGGCTACCATACGAGCGACCTAATGTCTTGTGCCAGAGCCATGGCGGAAGCCGCTTTGTCCGGGAATAACAGGGCGCATGTGGACGCGGAAATCGCTGCCGTCGAGAAGCGTCTGATTAAGACGGTTCCGAAGGATGACGATAAAGCGACGGACAACAAGGCGCCGAGCGCGCTAGACGAGGACGGGCAGGAGACATGACGGCCGACGAAATTTGGTCGGATGAATTGGCAGGACAACTAGTTGACACAAACCCGCGTCTCTTCGGCGCGCCTACTCGGGCGTAGCCCGAATGTAACGAAGGGTGGCGCGAACTTTTCGAACGCTGTTGCTCCCGGATCGAGAGTGCGCTGCAGCCGGATGAAACTCTGACGATAGAGCAGATCAAAGAAAAATAAGCGACCTTGCGATTCTATTACTATGGCAAATTTTCGCAGGCCACCCGGCAGAAGATCAACAATGCGATAGCTCTCGCGGAGGCCCATAGCGCTGTCACCTGCGAAATTTGCGGTGTCGAGGGGCGGCTCTATCGCCACGGTGCTTGGTACATGACCCGGTACACTGCGCACGAGAAGGGGCGCCAAGTCCCTGCCAAACCGGATCGTGAAAACCTCCTAATCTCATACGGATACGAGGGCGGCCAGTTACGAGTCGTAGCATGTCAGCGCTACGACCGGGCGACCGACGGCTTCACACCGGTGGATCCGCGTCAGTCGGTTAAACGAGGAGAGGCAGGAGAAATAGCAAATGTTTGCCCCTACTCACCAGTCGGAATGGCAGCCCAGCGCATTGGGAGCTCTCAAGAGATTCGAGCCGGGAGCCTGCCGATTTGGGATGCTTATTTCCCTGTCCACGAAGGCTTGCGCTTCTCGCTGAACGCCTTCAGGCCCTCCTTGGCGTCCTCGGTCATCGCGAGCAGCGCTATCTGGCTTTCGGTGTAGGCGATGCTCTCGTCAAACGACATCGACGCGATGGCGCGCATGGCATATTTGCCGCGGCGGATCGCGGTCGGGGACTTGTCGACGATGCGGCCGATCAGCCAGTCGACCTTGGCATCGAGCTCGGCGGTGGGCACCACATAGTTGAGCAGGCCCGCAGCTTGCGCCGCTTTCGCGTCGAACGGCTCGCCGGTGAGCGCCCATTCGTTGACGACGCGCGGCGGCGCGATGCTCTGCAACAGGCTCAGCACCTGCATCGGGAATACGCCGACCTTCACCTCCGGCAGTCCGAAGATGACGTGATCGGCCGCAATCGCCATGTCGGTCATGCACAACAGGCCCATGCCGCCGGCCATGCAGACGCCACCGACCCGCGCAATCGCCGGCTTCGTCGCGTTCTGCGACAAACGCAGCAGATCGGCATAGTCGACATTCGGCTTGGAATGATCCATCGCGAACGCCGCGCCGGAATTCTGCAAGTCGGCGCCGGCGCAGAACGCCTTGTCGCCTGCCCCCGTCAATACGATGACGCGGACGTCCTTGTCGTCATGCGCGTCGCGATAGCCTTTGGTGATGCCGGCGATAACCTCGCCGTTCAACGCGTTGCGTTTCTCCGGCCGGTTGATGGTGATCCAGAACGCCTGCCCACGCTTTTCGGTGATGATTGCTGTGGTGTCGGTCATCGTACGCTCGCTCCCGTTTGCAGCCATTTGCGGCAGCTCGGGCGGCAGGCGCAAGGGCAATCTGCAACGAGGCCTTGCTTTAGCGCCTCGACACAAATTGGCGGGCGAGCGAAGCGCGCGCTCAGGCCAAGACCGTTTTCCTGATCCAGACCTTGTTGTCGTGGAATGCAGCTCCCCCGATCGGCGCGATCGTATCGGCTCCAGTCARCACGTTGATGCCGCGGCCACCGATATGATTCTTGTTTGGGTGAACGGATTCCGCGATCAGCACGCCGCGCCGCACGCCGTCGAACAGCGTTGCGAGCAGCGTGGTCTCGCCCCGGGTGTTGCCGAGCGTCACGGCGTCGCCGTCGGCGATATCGAGCGCAGCCGCATCCAGCGGATGGATCATCACGCTTGCTCTGCCTTCACGCGCCTGCGAGGACGGCGTCTCGTTGAAGGTGGTGTTGAGGAAGCTGCGCGAGGGACTGGTCGCGAGCCGGAACGGATGGGCTTGATCGGTATGCTCGATCACCGCCCAATGGTCCGGCAGCGACGGCATCTTATCGAAATCGCCCATCGTCTGGCCGAACGACGGATGCGCCCACTCGGCCTTGAAATGGAATTTCTTGTCGGCATGGGCAAAGCCGTCGAGATAATGCGAGGTCCGGAAGTCCGGTTGCAGGTCGCGCCAGATGTCGGCTTCGAGACCAGCGATGTCGCCGTGGTTGCTGAGCTTCAGCGTCGCGTCGATCAATTCGCGCGGCGTCATCTCGAAGCCCGGATGCTTCGCGCCAAGCCGCGGCGCCAGCGCCTGCATGACCTGATGGTTGGAGCGGCATTCGCCGGGCGGGTCGATCAGCTTCGGCCCGACCGAGATGTGCTGGTGGCCACCGCCGTAATAGAGATCGTCATGCTCCATGAACATGGTCGCCGGCAGCACGATGTCGGCCATCTCGGCCGTCTCGGTCATGAACTGCTCGTGCACCGCCACGAACAGATCCTCGCGCGCAAACCCCTGACGCACCAGCGCCTGCTCCGGTGCCACCGTCATCGGATTGGTGTTCTGGATCAGCATCGCCTTGATCGGACCCTTGCCTAGCAAGGCTTCGGCGTCGCCGGTGAGGATGCGGCCGATCTGCGACTGGTCGAGCGCCCGCGTGGTCTTATCGATCGCGTCGTGGCCCTCGATGAGGGATTCATTGAAGTGCCACAGCGCGTAATTGTTGAAGAAGGCGCCACCGCCTTCATATTGCCAGGCGCCGGTCACCGCGGGAACGCAGAGCGCCGCATGCATTTGCGCGGCGCCGTTACGCGAGCGGGTAAAGCCGTAACCGAGCCGGAAGAAGGTCCGCTTGGTCTCGCCGACCAGTTTCGCAAAGGCCTCGATCTCCGATACCGGCACGCCGCAGATCGTGGACGCCCACTCCGGCGTGCGCGTCTTCAGATGCGCCTCGAGCTCATCGGGGCAATCCGTGTACTTGTCCATATAGGCGCGGTCGGCGTAGCCATCGCGGAACAGGACATGCATCACGCCGCACGCGAAGGCGCCATCGGTGCCGGGCCGCAGGATGATCTTGATGTCAGCCTGCTTCATGGTCTCGTTGTCGTAGATGTCGACGGCGGCAATCTTGGCGCCGCGCTCCTTCCGCGCACGCGCAGCATGCGTCATCACGTTGACCTGCGTGTTGACCGGGTTGGTGCCCCAGATCACGACGAGATCGGAGAGCGCCATCTCGCGCGGATCGACGCCGGCAATCTTGCCGGTGCCGATCGCGAACCCGATGCGCCCGACATTGGCGCAGATGGTCTGATAGAAGCGCGAATATTTCTTCACATGCGTGAGGCGATTGAGGCCGTCGCGCATCACCAGCCCCATCGTGCCGGCGTAGTAATAAGGCCAGATCGATTCCGCGCCATACTCGCGCTCGGCCTTGTTGAAGCGATCCGCGATCTCGTCCAGCGCCTCGTCCCACGAGATCCGCGCGAACTGCCCGGAGCCCTTCGGCCCGGTGCGGCGCATCGGATACATCAGCCGCTCGGGGTGATGGATGCGCTCGGCGTAACGGGCGACCTTGGCGCAGACGACGCCAGCCGTGTAGGTCTGCTTTTTCGAACCTCGGACGCGGCCAATGCTGCGGCCTTCGACCACCTCGATATCGAGCGCGCAGGCCGAAGGGCAGTCGTGCGGACAGGTCGAATGGCGGATTTCGATCTTGGCGTGCTGGTTCATGTCCAGTTCGTAACATCAAAATAGCAGCCAGCCGAGGGCATTTATCCGGCAATGCCCATGCGATTTGCTCAGATCACGTGCCCTGCCGGTTCCTGCCGCGACCGCGAAGAGCGGCGCGGCCACACCGAAAACGGCCCGATATTCCCGGCGCGATCGGCTTTGTGAGCCGTCGACAGTCCGTATCTCCTGCCGCTACATTGCCAGGCAACAAGAACGACAACAAGGAGGTGGCATGACGGCCCGAAGATTGATGCTGGCGCTCGCCGGTCTGCTCGGTGCATTCGCTGCGGCCCCCTCATTCGCACAGGATTACCCGACCCACGCCGTCCGGATCGTAGTGCCCTTTGGCGCCGGCGGGCCGGCGGACGTCGCGGCCCGGCTGATCGGCAATGTGCTCCAGGAGAGCTTTGGCCAGCCCTTCGTGGTCGAGAACCGCACCGGCGCGGGCGGCGTCATCGGCACGGTCGAAGCGGCAAAGTCGCCGGCCGACGGCTACACGCTGCTGATGATGTCCAACACCCAGACCGCGAATGAATCGCTCCTGACGCCGGACAAGCGCAAATACGAGCTGATGCGCGACCTCGCGCCGATCGCGCCGGTGAACTACTCCGACCTCGTCATCGTGGTGAACCCGCAGGTTCCGGCGAAGGCTCTGCAGGAGTTCATCGCGCTCGCCAAATCGCAGCCGGGCAAGCTGAACTACGCCTCCTCCGGTCAGGGCACGCCCTATCACATGGCCGGCGAGCTGTTCAAAGCCATGGCCGGCATCGATGTGGTCCACGTGCCCTACCGCAACAGCGGCGAGGCGCGCAGCGGCGTGATCGGTGGACAGGTGCAGATGATGATCGACGCCGTGCCGGCGATGGCGCCGAATATCGGCGAGAACCAGGTCCGCGCGCTCGCGACCACCGGCAAGGAGCGCTCGGCCGTGCTGCCGAACGTGCCGACCGCTGGCGAAGCCGGCGTAGCAGGCTATGAGGCGACGATCTGGCTTGGCCTAATGGCCCCGGCCGGCACGCCGAAGCCTATCATCGACAAGCTCAATGCCGCCGTGAACGCAATGGTGAAGCGACCGGACATCGTAAAGCTCTGGACCGAGCAGGGTGCCGTACCCATGTCCATGACGCCGGAGGAATTCGAAAAATTCCTTCGCGGCGACATCGAGAAATGGGCCGATGTCGTCAAGAAGTTCGACAAGTCCTGAGGCCGTAGAGCGATCATGCCGACCATTCAATTTCAGCTCAACGGCGCGGCCATAGCCGTGGATGCCGATCCCGACCAGACGCTGCTCGATGTGCTGCGCGGCCGGCTCGGCGTCACCGGTCCGCATTTCGGCTGCGGGGCCGGTGAGTGCGGGGCCTGTCACGTCATGGTGGGCGACCGCGCGATGGCCTCCTGCGACATGCCGATGTGGTCGGTGGCGGACAAGGACGTCGTCACGGTGGAGGGCCTCGRCACGGCCGAGCAGCCGCATCCGCTGCAACGCGCCTTCGTCTCCGAGCAGGCGATGCAATGCGGTTACTGCGTATCGGGAATCCTCATCAGCGCGGCAGCGCTGCTGAAGCGCAATCCCTTGCCGACGGAGACCGAGGTCAGAGCCGCGCTCGATCGCAATCTGTGCCGCTGCGGATCGCACAATCGCATGGTCCGCGCCGTGCTGCGCGCGGCAGCGGAGACGGCGACGTCATGAGTATGCCCTCCCCCGTCCCGAAACTGCCGGTTAGCCTCGCGGCCAATCCAAAGCTGTCGTCCTGGGTGCGGTTTAGCGGCGAAGGCGGTGTCGCAATCTCGCCCGGCAAGGTCGAGATCGGCCAGGGCATCGTCACGGCGCTGGCGCAGATCGCCGCAGACGAGCTCGACGTCGATATCGGCAGGATCGAGCTGATCCGCGCCTCGACGGCGGCCAGCCCGAACGAGGGTGTCACCTCGGGCAGTCTTTCGGTCCAGCAGTCCGGCCGCGCGCTGCGACACGTCTGCGCCGAGGTGCGCCAGCGCTTCCTCGCAGCCGCATCGGAGCGTCTCGGCGTCGATGCGGCGCTGCTCGATGTCGATGACGGCACGATCTCGGGTCCCGGCAACGTCAGGACCAGCTATTGGGAGCTGGCTGGCGACGTCTCGCTCGACCGCGACGCCACCGCGGGCGCCGTCGCGAAGCCCGCTGCCACGCGCGATGTCGCCGGACATTCGGTCCAGCGGGTCGACATTCCCGACAAGGTGTTTGCGCGACCGCGCTTCATTCACGATTGTGCATTGCCGGACCTGGTGCACGGCCGCGTGCTACGGCCTGACATCTCGGGTGCCAGGCTGATCGCGCTCGACGAGACGGCGGCGCGCGTCGTTCCCGGCCTCGTCGCGATCGTCCGCGACGGCGGCTTTGCCGGCGTGGTTGCCGATAGCGAGGCTTCGGCGGAAGCCGCACTGAAAGCCTTGCGCAAGGGCGCAACCTGGTCGGCTGGCGAGCTGTTGCCCGACGAAGACGATCTCGCAGGCTTTCTGAAGAGCCAGCCGGTCGAAACCACCGTCATCGACACCAGAGCAGCGGCAACGACGAAGAGAGCTGCGCGCACCCTTCGCCGGCAGTACACCCGTCCCTACATCGCACACGCCTCGATCGCGCCATCCTGCGCCATGGCGCGATGGGACGGCGATCGTATCCATGTCTGGACACACAGCCAGGGCGTCTATCTGCTGCGCGCCGATCTTGCGATCGTGCTCGAGCTGCCGGCCGAAAACATCGTCGTCGAGCATATGGAGGGGGCCGGCTGCTACGGGCACAATGCGGCCGACGACGTCGCGCTCGATGCCGTGTTGCTGGCGAAGGGCGCCGGCGGCCGCCCGGTGCGGGTGCAGTGGTCGCGCCATGACGAGATGTCTCATGCGCCGTTCGACGCAGCGATGGCCATCGAGATCGAGGCCGACCTCGATGCGGACAGCGAGATCGTCGGCTGGCGCCATGCGATCTRGAGCAACGGCCACGCCGCGCGCCCGGGACGCGCGGCGCAGCCGGCGCTGCTTGYGGCGACCGAGATCGCGCCCCCCTACCCGCGCATGATCTCGACGAATCCACCGGCCGCCAATGGCGGGGGCGGCGACCGCAACTCCGTTCCACTCTACGACCTCCCGGCCTGGACCATCACGAGCCATCGGCTGCTGACGATGCCGGTGCGCACGTCGGCGCTGCGGACCCTGGGCGGGCAAGGCAATGTGTTCGCGATCGAATCCATACTCGACGAGATCGCGGTCCTGCGCGGCGAGGACCCGATCGCGTTCCGCCTGCGTCATCTCCGCGACGAGCGCGCCAGCGACGTCATTCGCGCCGCGGCACGGCGCGCGCAGTGGAAACCG
Source organism: Bradyrhizobium sp. 2TAF36 (assembly GCF_052114925.1). Lineage (NCBI taxonomy): Bacteria > Pseudomonadati > Pseudomonadota > Alphaproteobacteria > Hyphomicrobiales > Nitrobacteraceae > Bradyrhizobium > Bradyrhizobium sp. 2TAF36. The sequence continues at coordinate 28,154 of NZ_JBFRFR010000068.1, forward strand.
CAAAAACAGTCTGGCATCGGCCACGGCGTCGGCTTCGCTCGCTACAAGAACACGGGCGCCTATTGCGCCGCGATCGCCGAGATCGAAGGCACCGACGACATTCGCGTCCGGCGGTTGACACTTGCGGTCGACGTCGGCGAGGCCATCAATCCGGACGGCGTCATCAACCAGATCGAGGGCGGTGCGATCCAGGCCACGAGCTGGGTGCTGAGGGAGCGCGTGCGCTTCGATCGCACGCACATCACGTCGACATCCTGGACGGACTATCCGATCCTGACCTTCAGCGAGGTGCCGGCGGTGGATGTCGAAATCATCCAGCGGCCGGAGATCGAGCCGGTCGGCGCCGGTGAGGCCGCGCACGGTCCCGTGACGGCGGCGATCGCCAATGCGGTCTACGATTGCCTCGGCGTGCGCGTACGCGACCTGCCGATCACGCGCGACAGGATCATCGCAGCCATGGAGCTTGCATCGTGACGACAGTGACCATTTTGAGCGGCGGCGCGGCGCAAGGCCTGGTGCGCGGCCTCAACGAGCCCTTCAAGGTGCAGACCGGCCTCAGTATCGACGGCGAGTTCGGCGCGGTCGGCATCATGGCCGACAAGCTGCGCGCCAGCACCCCGGCGGATCTCGTGATCCTGACGCAGGCGCTCCTTGCGAAGCTCGCCGCGGAGAAGCTCGTCGTCCCCTCCTCGATCGCAGATATCGGCCGGGTCGAGACCGCGCTGGCGGTCCGCAACCGCGATCCGAAAGTCACGGTGAAGACTGAAGCCGATCTCCGCGAGGTGCTGCGATCCGCGGATGCCATCTACGTTCCGGGCACCAAAGCCTCGACCGCGGGACAGCATGTCGCAAAAGTGCTGGATCAGCTTGGGATCGCCTATGAGGTCGCATCGCGTCTCAAGATCTTTCCGAACGGCGCGACCGCGATGCGCGAGCTTGCTGCATCCACCGCAACCCGGCCGATCGGATGCACCCAGGCGACCGAGATCATCGCGACCGACGGCATCACGCTGTCGGGGTCGCTGCCGCCGGGCTGCGAGCTCGTGACGATGTACACGGCCGGCGTGACCGCGCGGGCCGCACATCCGACAGAAGCCGCCGCGCTGATCGCTCTGCTGACCGGCGCAGACCGGAAGGAGCTGCGCCGGAGCATGGGCTTTACCGGCTAGGTGCCGACGGCCGCCTTATTTGTGCAACTGGGTGAGACCGGTCGGCGGCCCATCGACCGCGGTCCAGCCGCCGTCGACGAACAGCGTGCTGCCGCTGACATAGCTCGCGGCATCCGAAGCGAGGTAGGCCACGGCGGTCGCGACCTCGTCGGCGCTGCTCCAGCGGTTGAACACGGTATGGCCGGCATAGAGATTGTAGATATCGGGCCGCTGCTTGAACGGGCCGGTCAGCGCGGTCTCGGCAATGYTCGGCGCGATCGCGTTGACGCGGACGCCGGCGTGGCCGACCTCTGAAGCAAAACCCTTCACCAGGAGGCCGATCGCTGCCTTGGTCGAGCCGTAGACGCCAAGGCCCGGCTCGATGGTCACCGCGCGCACCGAGGAGCAGGCGATGATGCTGCCGCCCTTCTGCTCGACCATAATGCGGCCGAAGGCCTGGAAGAACCAGACGGTACCCTTGACGTTGAGGTTCAGGACGCGGTCGAGATCCTCCTCGGTGTAATCGAGGATGGTCTTGCGGATGTTGAGCCCGGGTGTCGTCACGGCGATGTCGAGCCGCGAGAATTTCTGCATCACGATCTTGGCCAGCGCATTGACGTCCGCAGCGCTCGCGGCGTCGCAGCTAGCTGCTTCCGCCCAACCGCCCTTGTCGCGGATGCCGGCGGCCGTCGCTTCCGCGGCGTCAAGCGCACGATCTGCGCAAACGACGCGGGCGCCGAGCCCGGCCAGCGCCTCGGCCGACGATTTGCCGATGCCCGAGGCGGCGCCGAGCACCACGGCGGTCTTGCCGGCGAGATCGAAGAGCTTGCGATAGTCAGTCACGAACGGTTTCTCCCTGTTGCTGCTATCCCTTGTAGCCCATCAGCAGGCGGGGCAGCCACAGCGAGAACGCGGGGACGTAGGTCACGAACATCAGAGCTGCGATCAGGGCGGCATAGAACGGCAGGATGGTGCGCATCACCGCGCCCACCGAGATGCCGCCGATGGCGCAGCCGACGAATTGCGTCGTTCCGACCGGCGGGGTGTTCAGCCCCAGCGCGCAGTTGATCAGCATCAGCATGCCGAATTGCACCGGATCCATGCCCGCCTTCATCGCGATCGGCAGGAAGATCGGGGTGCAGATCAGGATGGTCGCCGCCATGTCCATGAACGTGCCGAGCACGAACAGGATGACGTTGATGAGCAGGAAGATGACCCAGGGCTGCGAGGACACCTTGCTCATCAAGTCGCCGGCGAAGTCGGCGACTTCGTAGAGCCCCATCAGGTACTGGAACATGGTGGAGACGCCGATCAGCAGCAGCACCACGCCCGTCGTCTTCACCGCCTTGGCTGCAGCCCGCAGGAAGTTCGGCAAGCTCATGGTGCGGTAGATGAAGAACGTCAGCAGGATCGTGTAAGTGACCGCGACGGCTGCGGATTCAGTTGCCGTGAAGACGCCGGACAGGATGCCCGCCAGGATGATGCCGACGATCAGCAGGCCGGGCAGCGCGGCCGCGAACGAGCGGAAAACCTCGGCCCAGCCCGGGAACTTGCCGGCTGGATAGCCGCGCTTCACCGCGACCGCGTAGGCGGCAACCAGCATGCACACCATCAGCACGAGCGCCGGCAGGAGGCCGGCGGCGATCAGCGCGCCGATCGAGACCTTGCCGCCCGCGGCGAGCGCATAGATGATCATGTTGTGGCTGGTGGGCATGAGCGCCCCCACCAGCGAAGCGTGGGTGGTGACGTTGACCGCGTAGTCGGTGTCGAAACCCTCTTTCTTCATCATCGGGATCATCACCGCGCCCATCGCCGACACGTCGGCCACGGGCGAGCCGGAGACGCCGCCGAACAGCGTGCAGGCGACCACATTCGACATGCCGAGCCCGCCGCGGATGTGTCCGACGAGATTCTTGGCGAGCTGCACGATCTTGTCGGCGACCCCGCCATGCAGCATCAGCTCACCGCTGAAGACGAAGAACGGGATGGCGAGGAAGGAGAAGATGTTCATCCCCGACATCATCTGCTGAAAGATGACGGCGACCGGCAGGCCTTCGTAGAGGATGGTGCACATCGCCGAGAGGCCGATCGCGAAGGCGACGGGTACGCCGAGGATCAGGAAGCCGAAGAAGGTTGCGCCGAGGATGATCAGTTCCATGAGGGGACGACCTCTTCGCCGCGCAGGAGAGCAATGATGTGCTCGATTGAAAAGGAGACGATCAGGACGCCGGAGGCGATCAGCGGGACGTAGCGGATGACCTCAGGGAGCCCGAGATTGGGGATCTTCACGGTCCCGACCGACGCTCCGAGGATCCAGCCGTTGTAGGCCATCGCAATGCCGAACACGGCCACCAGAACGTGGATCACGAGTTCGATCTTCTCTCGCAGATGATCCGGAAGCATCACCAGCAAACTGTCCATGCCGATATGTCCGGCGTCGCGAACGCCGACGGCGGCGCCGATCAGCGTGACATACAGGATCAGGACCAGCGCAAGGTTCTCCGTCCAGGTCGGGCTGGAATTGAGCACGTAACGTCCGAACACCTGGTAGAACACGATGGTGACAATGACGAGCAGGCCGGTCACGGACAGATACATGCCGAGGCGAGCAACGACGGCATTGATCCGCGACAGCAAGCCGGTCGACGGTCGGCCGGTTACCTCCTGCTCGTGGCTTGCGACATGTGGGTCTGTCATCGGCGTCTCCTTGCGCGTCCCCTTCGCGAGGGTCCGGCGCCCGCCTCGCGGCGACGCCGGACCCGACGCTGTGGTCTTACTTCGTGTCCTGGATCCGCTTGACGAGGCCCTTCAGCTTTTCGTCACCTGCGAACTTGTCGTACACCGGCTTCATCGCGTCGACGAATTCCGCCTTGTTGGCGATCGTGACGACCTGAACGCCGGCGGCCTCGACGGTCTTGCGCGAGGCCTGCTCACGCTCGTCCCAGAGCTTGCGCATGACGGGCACCGATTCCTTGGCCGCCTTGCGGATCATTGCCTGATCCTCCTTGCTCAACGTGTCCCAGACCTTCTTTGACATCACGAGAACTTCGGGCGCGAGCGAGTGCTCGGTGACGTTGTAGAACTTGGCGGCCTCGAAGTGGCGCGAGGACTCGTAGGAGGGCCAGTTGTTCTCGGCTGCATCCACCAGGCCCGTCTTGAGGGCTGTGTAGACTTCGCCATACGGCATCGGCGTCGGATTGGCACCAAGGCTCTGGATCATGCCGACCCAGAGGTCGGACTGCTGGACGCGGATCTTCAGGCCCTTGAGGTCGGCGAGCGACTTGACCGGCGCCTTGACGGTGTAGATGGAGCGGGCGCCGCTGTCGTAATAGGCAAGCCCGACCAGGCCGGCGGGCTCCATGGCTGCGAGGATCTCGTCGCCGATCGGTCCGTCAAGGACGGTGCGCATGTGCTGCGTGTCACGGAAGACGAAGGGCAGGCACAACGCGATGGTTTCAGGCACGAAGTTGTTCAACGGCGATGCGTTGATCCGCATCATGTCGAGGGCGCCGATCTTCAGCTGCTCGATGGTGTCCTTCTCGGAGCCCAAGGCTCCATTGGGAAACACCTTCACGCCGAGCTTGCCGCCGCTCGCCGTCGCGAGCTGCTTGCCCATGAACCTGACGGCCTCGACGGTCGGATAATCGGTTGGGTGGATGTCGGCCGAGCGGAAATCGCGTGCGGTCGCCAGCGGCGCTGAGACCGCCAGTACGGCGGCTGCGATGATGCCGGTGAGTATCTTCATCTGGGCTTCCTCCTGAGTTGATTATGTCGTTGTCGGGCCGATGCTGCAGGCCGCCTTGGGTCGCTCCACTTCAGGTGTAAAGTCAAGCGTTACAAACGCACCACCTTGGTAGGATTGCGCGGCGGAGTCGAGCGGATTTGACTGGTGGATGATCACGGCGAGGAAAGGTGCGAGCTTCATCGCGCCCTCTCCGGCGGGGACTTGCGCGGCAGGTGCCGGCTTCCCTTTAATCCCGCCTCGCCGTCGGCCAATGCCGGACGCGAGGTGACGATGCTCGTCATATCCATGGACGTTCCTCTGGTTTTAAATTCGACCGCTATTGGTTGCGGCTTGGAGGTGCAGACGTGACGGTCGCCCCATCCTTGTGCGATGCGCGCTGATCAGCGATGTCGCCAACGTCGTCCCTAGGGCGGGCGGCATTCTGAGTCCAAGCCAAATGCGGCATCGATCAATGCTGGAGTTGCATCGATCGGTCATGCATCACTTCGAGGGCGCGACCGGCCAATGGCCCCGTTTTTCCGAAATCGCCTGCACCGGGGCGTTGCTTGACGCCACAGGGAGAGCCCGCCCAAGATGCGCCGAAACGGAACATCGCGAGGAAATGCCCATGCCGCGGAAGCTGATCGATATTTCCGTGCCGCTCAGAAACGACGTGACGGCCGATCCGCCGGGCAATCACCCGACGATCCAGTATATTGATCACCAGCAGGGCCTGCCCCGCATGCTGCAGTTCTTCGACGGCCTCAAGGCGGAGGATTTGCCGGATGGCCAGGGCTGGGCGGTCGAGCAGGTCTCGCTGTCCACCCACAACGGCACGCATCTCGACGCGCCCTGGCACTTCCACCCGACCATGAATCGCGGCGAGCGGTCATGGACGATCGACGAGGTGCCGCTCGAATGGTGCCTGCAGCCCGGCGTGAAGCTCGACTTCCGCCACCTGCCCGATGGGTACGTGGTGACTGCCGACGATGTCGAGAAGGAGCTGAAACGGATCGGGCACACGCTGTCGCCGCTGGAGATCGTGGTGGTCAACACCAGCGCCGGCGCCAAATTCGGCCAGGCCGATTACGTCAACTCCGGCTGCGGCATGGGCTATGAGGCCACCATGTACCTGCTCGAACGCGGCGTGCGGCTGACCGGCACCGACGGCTGGAGCTGGGACGCGCCGTTCGTCTACACCGCGAAGAAATATGCCGAAACAAAAGATGCCGGCCTGATCTGGGAAGGTCACAAGGCGGGACGACACATCGGCTATTGCCATCTCGAGAAGCTGCACAATCTCGACAAGCTGCCGTCGACCGGATTCACGGTCTCATGCTTCCCGGTGAAGATCGAGCGAGCGTCCGCAGGGTGGACCCGAGCGGTCGCCATCGTCGACAATCAGGTCTGAGGCCTCACTCGCCGTCCAGGCCGCTCGCGGCGAGGTCGCGCAACGCATCGGTATCCAGCACGACGATGGCGCCGTGCTCGAGACGGACCCAGTTGCGGCCGGCCCAGGCGCGCAATTGCTTGTTGATGCTCTCGCGCGTCATCCCCACCATCTCGCTGATCTCCTGCTGCGTGATGGCGAGCGTGCCGCTGCCGGAGTCGAACTTGCGCTCTTCGGTGAGACCGAGCAGCGCGCTCGCAAGCCGGCCCGGCAGATTTTGCAGGATCACCTGCTCGACCTGCTGGCTGGTCCAGCGCAGGCGCGCGCAAAGCAGCTCGATGAATTTCATCGCCAGCGCCGGCTGGCTCTTCACGAATGGCAGGAAGTCCCGGCGGTCGATGATGTAGAGTTCGCAATTGGTGTTGGCAGTCGCGTCGGCCGAGCGCGGCGCGCCATCGAGAACCGCGATCTCGCCAAAGATTTCTCCAGGACCGATCAGATTGAGAATAGCGTTCCTTCCATCTGGCGATGAAGAGGAAATCTTCACTGTTCCCGTGATCACCGCGAACAGGTTGTTGCCGGGATCGCCCTTGGCGGCGATCGTCGCACCGCGCTTCACCGTGGTGTGCTTGGCGTAGCGGCAGAGCTGATCGAGCGCATCCGGCTCCAGATCCGCGAAGATCGGGTGCTTGCGCAGGACCGATAATTTGTTGCCCGCAGCTTGTCGGGGGTCGCCGGTCTTGTCCTGAGGCACGCCGCTGGGCTCCTAAGACTGCGAGACACTGGAGTTCCTGCGTAGTCAACGTTAGCAGGCTTTTCAACCGGAAAGCATGTGCACGGTTTGAGCCAAATGCGGCGAAAATGCCACGGTCGGGCGCCGAGGCGGCATCCGGGGGATGAGCCATTGTGTCCCGGTCGATGCAGAGTTGCAGCTATCGCGCGCACCATTGCGTTGAGGCGCTGCCGAACGGCCGCGAGCCGGCCGTGGAAGCCTCCGCGGCAAGCATGGTAAAACGCGATTGTGATCTCAGGACTGTCAGTGCCGGGCGCCCGAATCGGGCCGACCTGCGCTGGTTTGCCGGTCTGCCCATGCCAAAGCCCCGGCGAATGTGACAAAAACGACCATGACAGCGATCGTCACCAGCAGTGCGTCAGTCGGCATGATGCCCTCCCCTGTTATTTGGGCATTATTGGCGGCGAACGACCGCCGTCATTGATTGGGATCAAAATTGGCGAACGCCGGATCAGGCCGCAGCCAAGGCCTCGACCTTCGCCGGATCGAGCAGGCTGATGCCGCCTTGAACGATCTCGATCACCCCATGTCGCTCCAGCTTGGTGAAAGTGCGACTGACGGTTTCGATGGTCAGGCCGAGATAATCGGCGATGTCCTGACGACTCATCGGCAGCTGAACCGTGTCCGACGCCCCCTTCAGCGAGAATAGCCGCTCGCGCCAGGCGAGCAGAAACGTCGCAACTTTCTCGTCCGCCGATCGGCGGCCGAGCAGGACCATGTGGTCGCGCGCCTGGCTCAACTCGCGAATCGCCAGCTCGTTGATCCGCCTGAGCAGATGCGGCCGGCTCTCGACGAACCGGCCGAAGGGCGCCTTTGCGAACTGGCACAGTGTGACGCCACCGATCGCATCGGCCGAAAAATTGTGACGGCCGGAAATATTCATCCCCAGGAAATCGCCTGGTAACGCAAATCCCACGATCTGCCGCCGACCGTCCGGCAACAGCTTGTAGAGCCGCATGACGCCGTCGAGGAGATTGTAGAACGAGGTCGTGGTGTCCTCCTCGGAGAAGACGGTCTCGCCCCCCTCAAAGAGGACGCGGCGTCCCAGATGCTCGAATTCCCTGAGCTCGGCCGGGTCCAGCGACGCGCACACCGCGAAGTCGCGGACCGCACAATCGCTGCAGAAATGCCCGTTCGGCTCGATCGTCACCACGGAAGCCTTCATCTACCGCTCCAAGCACCGGCTGCCCCGCATCAGGGCGAGCCCACCGCGCGGGCTGCATTTTACTGCACTGCGCCAAAGCCGATTGACCCAGATCAATTTTGGCGGGCATGGCCGTCTTGTGTTGTTGCTAGACCGCCTGCACCGTCCAGCCGATCAGCTCCTTTGCAATGCGGGCGAAAGCTGTGTCGAACGCTGCGACCGCTGCGGCCGGCTCGACCTTATCAAGCTTCTCGCTGGTCTCGACGAGGCGCGACGCGACCACTTTGCCGTTCTTGTCGACGATGCGTGCCGACAGTCCGATCTCGACCCGAGCCTCGCCTTCCGTGGCGATCCGGAAGCGCCTGATGTCGATCAGGAGCTGGTAGTCCGCCTGCCCGAGATCGCTTGTGCGCAACGGCGCGTGGGCGATGTCGTAATTCTCAAAACTGTCTATCAGCCGCGCCTGCACCAGCTTCGGAATGCTGTCGGCCCAGAGGAATTCGGCAAAGCCCGCATTATCCCCGCTGGGTGCAAACAGCATCCGCTGGGTCTGGAGCATCGCGACCGCGGTCGGCTCGGGAATCGCCAGTGATGCTGAAAGCGTCTTGCCGGCCAGCCCAAGATTCTGCGGCGTGCGCAGGTCATAGGTGATCTTCTGGGCCGGCGTCCCGCCGCCGGTCATCTTTTCGAGGCCTGCCAGAATACCGTCGATTTTGCCGGTATTGCGCGCGAGGCCGTCGGAGAATGTCTTGAGGTTCGCGATGGTGTCCTTCAGCGGACCGGAATTGTCCTCCAGCACGGTATCGACCCGTCGCAGCGCATCGCGCGCAGCCTGCGTCATGCTCTGGCCTGCACCGGCCTCGGCGATGAGGGTCACGGGCTCGCCGGCCTTGGCGACGGTCATGCCGCCCTCCAGCGTCACCACTGGCACGCCGGTCAGCCCCTGGAAATCGAGCCCGACCTTGGTGTCGGTACGCACGGGTGTCGTCGAGGCAACCGAGATCGTCGCATTGACGAAGCGCGGATTGTCCGCCGCGAGGCCGATCTGCGTCACCTCGCCGACCCGGATACCGTTGAACAGCACGCCGGCACCGACCAGCAGACCTGGCACCGGACCTTGGAATTGCACATGATAGTTCGCGCGCGGCCCGATGCCGCCCGTGTTGTTCAGCCAATAGACGAAGCCGAACACCGCGAGGATCGCGGCCAGCACGAAGCTGCCGATCAGCACGTAGGGAGCGCGGGTTTCCATGTCTCATCTCATCTGGTGTTGCAGCATCTGCGAGCGCTTGCCGTGGAAATAGGCGCGCACCCAGGGATGCTCGGATTGCAGCAATTCGTGCATCGGGCCGATCGCCACGATCTTGCCGTCGGCGAGCGCGGCGACGCGGTCGCAGACTGTGGTGAGGCTCGCAAGATCATGGGTGACCATGAACACGGTGAGGCCGAGGGTCTTCTGCAGCGTCCCGATCAGCGCGTCAAAATCGCCGGCGGCGATCGGGTCGAGACCGGAGGTCGGCTCGTCCAGGAACAGGATCGGCGGATCGAGCGCGAGTGCGCGGGCCAGCGCCACGCGTTTGGTCATGCCGCCCGAGAGCTCGGACGGATATTTGTCGGCGTCCTGCGCCCGCAGCCCGACCATCTCGAGCTTGGCGATCGCGATCTCGTCCATCAGCTCTTGCGACAGCACGAGATTTTCGCGCAACGGAAACTGGACGTTCTGCCGGACCGTCAGCGAGGAGAACAGCGCACCCTGCTGGAAAAGGATGCCCCATGTCGTGGCTGCGCCCTCCTTGCGACCGCCGACGGGCTGTCCCATCACGTCGATGGTGCCGGCCTGGCGTGGGATCAGGCCGATGATGGTGCGCATCAACACCGACTTGCCGCCGCCGGACGCACCGACGAGCCCGAGGATTTCGCCCCGGCGGACGTCGAGCGAGAGATGATCGAGCACGGTCTGGCGGCCAAAGCCGACCACGAGGTCGCGGACGCGGATCGCGAACTCCTCTTGCGACTGCTCCATCGTCACATTCCGATCGAGGCAAAGAAGATCGCGAACAGGCCGTCGAGAACGATCACCAGGAAGATCGACTTCACCACTGACGTCGTGGTTTGCCGCCCCAGCGACTCGGCGCTGCCCTTCACGCGCAATCCTTCGCTGCAGGCGACGATCCCGATCACCAGAGCCATGAAGGGCGCCTTCAGGATGCCGACCTCGAAATGGGTGACGGAGATGGCCTCATGCAGCCGCGCGATATAGATCGCCGGCGCCATGCCGCCGTAGAATTGCGCGACCAGCCCTCCGCCATAAAGCGCCGCAACTGCCCCAATGAACGCGAGGATCGGCAGCGCGATGACGAGGGCTGCTACTCGCGGCAGTATCAGGACATGGACGGGATCGAGGCCCATGGTCGAGAGCGCGTCGATCTCCTCGCGCATCTTCATCGAGCCGAGCTCGGCGGTGTACGCGCTCCCCGACCGGCCGGCGACCATGATGGCGACGATCAGCACACCCAGCTCGCGCAGCACCAGGATGCCGACCATGTCGACAGTGTAGGACTCCGCACCGAACCTGCGGAAATGAAAGAACCCCTGCTGGGCGATGATGGCACCGATCAGGAAGGTAATGAGAACGACAATCGGAATGGCCTGYCAGCCGATCCGGTAGAGCTGATAGACAAGCGATGTCAGCCGCAGCGAGCGTGGCCGGCGCAGCACGCCGATCACGGCGATGAACAATGCACCGAGCATTTGAAGAAAAATCGTGACGTCTTCGCGCGCGCCAACCGTGGATTTGCCGAGATCGCCGAGCCTGAGCAGGACCGGGTTTGGCGCGGCCGCAACCGCCGGGGTGTGGCGGTTGACCTGGCGCACCTCGTCCATCAGGCCGCTGAAATGATCGGCGACGCCGACGAATTCGGCCGATCTGCCGGATGATGCGGCCCGTCGCGACAGCTTCTCCAACACCCAGGCGCCGAGCGTGTCGAGCGCACTGACGCCGGACATGTCCAGCGTCACGGCGCTGGATCGATCGACATCGGCCCCGACCGAACGGGACAGCGTCTCGAGCGCCGAGACGTTGGCTGCCGTCCACGGCCCTTCCGGGCGCAATTTCAGCGCATCGCCGGAGGGCGTTGCCAGCAACAGCGGTTCGGAGTTCACGCATCCACCTCATCGGGACAATTGGCCCCCATTCAGCCGCCACTTCTAGGCCAGCATATGGCGGCCGGGTTGACCTGTCTCAACACCAGGACCGCGCGCCGTCCCTTGACGCAAATCAAGCGCGGCCGCGCCGCCGGGCCTTAGGGTCTCTTCCATTCAAGGGAGTTCTCAAATCCATGTTCAACAGCGACAGGATGAGCGAAGAACTGCGAGCGCTGAAGGTTGACGTCACGCGTCTGCTGAGCACCGCAGGCGAAGAGATGTTCGACAGCTCGAAAGATCGGGCCGAGGCTCTGGCCGATCAGATCAAGGCCGCGCTTGCCGAGCTCGGAGAAACCGTCAGCGACGAGCAGGAGCAGCTTCAGCGCCTCATTGCGGAACGCCCGGTCACGTCGCTGGCCTCGGCTTTCGCGCTCGGCGTGGTCGTCGGCGTCATGCTGAGGAGTCACTAGGTGAACACGGAAAATGTCGTCAAACATCTGCGTGCACTGTGGCGCACCGACAGGATCATCGCGGACATCAGGCTGCGCCATCTGTTGATCGGTCTCGGCCTGCGGGCCTTCGCGGCGCTGATCGCGACATTCGGGCTCCTGATGCTGGAGCTGTCGGCCTATTTCGCGCTGGTCCAGATCTGGAGCGCAATTGCAGCGGCTGCCATCCTCGGCACCGTCAATTTCGCCATCGCGGCGGTTCTCCTCGTCGTTGCCGGCCGTCCTCCATCCGGCCGCGACATCGAGCTCGCCAATGAAATTCACGGCGCATCCATCGAAGCCTTGCAGCTCGAGGCGCGGGCGCTCCAGGCCCAGGTGTCGGGCGCGGTGCATCATCCGCTCAGCACGATTGTGCCGGTGCTGGTGCCGCTGATCGCGATCATCGTCAAGAGTCTGCGGAAAACGGAATCCGCCGCATCGCGCGAAGCGCACTCGTGATCGGAACGCTCAGAGCTTGAGCCTGACGTCACAGAGGTCGGGCTCGGTCGAATCCGGCTTCACGTCGAAACCGAGCTGGCGGCACATCTCAAGCATTGTGGTGTTCTCCCTGAGGACATCACCCGAGATGGTCTTCAGACCCTCCGACCTCGCATAGTCGATGATCAACTGCATCAGCGCCCATCCGAGCCCCCTGCCCTTGAGGTCCGACCGCAGCAGGATCGCATATTCACCGCTCTCATAGACCGAGTCCGAATGGAGCCGAACGACACCCACCATCTCGCCGGTGGCTTCGTCGAATGCGATGAAGGCCATTGCGCGCGCATAGTCGAGCTGGGTCAGGCGCGCGATGAACTCGTGGGTGAACTCCTTCATCGGCGCGAAGAAGCGCAGGCGGAGATCGTGCGCCGTGACGTGACGCAGGAATTCGTGGATGGTCGGCTCGTCCTCGGGACGCAAGGGCCGTACGAAGATGCGCCAGTCGTCCTTGAGCGCCAGCCGGCGCTCCCACTGCGACGGATAGGCCCGGACGGCGAAGTTGGCCGGGCCGGAGCCCGCGAATTTGCGCTGCGGCGGCCCCACCGCGACGCGGGCGTCGACCGCCGTCACGCCGGTCTCGTCCGCAAGCAGTGGGTTGATGTCGAATTCACGGACCTCGGGAATGTCAGCGGCCATCTGGGCGAGCTTGACCAACACCAGCGCGACGGCGTCCGGCTCGAGCGCGGGTACGTCGCGATAGGCCTCCAGCAGCCGTGATACGCGCGTGCGGCCGATCAGGTCGCGGGCGAGCTGCAGATCGAGCGGCGGAAGCGCCAGTGCCTTGTCGTTGATGATCTCGACCGCCGTCCCGCCCCGGCCGAAGACGACCACGGTGCCAAAGGTGGGATCGTCGGCAAGACCCAGGATCAGCTCACGCGCCTTCGCCTTGACGACCATCGCCTGCACGATGACGCCCTCGATGCGGGCTTCGGGACGGAGCTTCCTCGCCCGCGCGAGAATGTCGGTGGCAGCCGCGCGCACGGCCTCCGGCGTGGTCAGATTGAGGACGACGCCGCCGACGTCCGATTTGTGGACAATGTCGCGCGACATGATCTTCAGCACGACCGTGACGCCCTGCGCGAACATCTCGCTGGCGTAGGCGACGGCCTGCTCGACATCGGTCGCGGCACGGGTCGGTACCATYGCGATATCATAGGCTCCGAGCAGGTGCTTGATCTCGACGGGATCGAGCCATTTGCGACCGTCCGCGATCGCAGCGGCGACGATCTGCCTGGCAGCCCGGGCGTCAGGCACGAACGTGTCGGGCATCGCGGGAGGAACCTGGCTCAGCTCCTCTACGACCTCGCGATGCCTCACGAGATGCATGAAGCCGCGCACCGCATCATCTTCGGTCGGATAATTCGGAATGCCCGCGCCGGAGAGCGCCTGAATGATGTTCTGATCGGCTCCGACCCAAGCCGCCAGCACGGGCTTCGCCCATCGGCGCTGCTGCTCGCGATATTTGCCGACGAGCTCGGTGACGGTCGCGGCGATGTCGGCAGCCGGGGCGATCGCGGTCTGCACGTTGAGGACGAGGACGGCATCATTATCAGGGTCCGCGAGCAGCACCTCCAGCGCCGCCGCGTAGCGCGATGCATCGGCATCACCGACGATGTCGACGGGATTCGAACCGGACCAGGTCGGCGGCAGCACCGCATCGAGGCTCTTGCGCGTCGCAGCCGAGATGGACGCCGGGATTCCCCCAAGGTCCACCAACCGATCCACGGCCAGGACACCGATGCCGCCGCCATTGGTGAGGATAGCGAGACGCTTTCCCGCCGGCGGCTCGACGCGACCGAGCGTCTCGGCGCAATCGAACAGCTCGCGCAGATCGGAGACCCGCAGGACGCCCGCACGGCGGAACGCGGCATCATAGACGGCGTCGGCGCCGGCGAGCGCGCCGGTATGGGTTGCCGCCGCTTTGGCACCCTGCGCCATGCGGCCGGACTTGACCACGACGACCGGCTTCACGCGCGCCGCGGCCCGCGCCGCCGACATGAACTTGCGCGCGTCCTTGATGGCCTCGATATAGAGCAGAATCGCGCGAGTCTTGTGATCCATCGCGAAATAATCGAGCAGGTCGGCAATATCGACGTCGATCTGATCGCCGATTGTGACAATGCCGGAGAACCCGACGCCGCGCTGCGCAGCCCAATCCACCATTCCGGCCGCGATCGAGCCGGACTGCGAGATCAGCGCGAGGTTGCCCGCCCCCGGCATGTGCGCGGCAAAGCTGGCATTGAGGCTGACGCCGGGCATCATGATGCCGAGACAGTTCGGCCCAATCAGCCGCATCCCGTATTTGCGTGCCGCAGTGATCGCGGCCTCGTGCAGGGATCCCGGTCCGTGACCGAGGCCCGCCGAGACGATCAGCGCGCCGGCCGAGCCGCGACGTCCGGCCTGGTCGATGATGCCGGGAACCTCTCGCGCCGGCGCGGTGATGACCACGAGCTCGGGCACGAAGTCCAACCTGTCCAGACTGCCCACCGCAGCGATGCCGCCGATCTCGGCGTGGCGCGGATTGACGAGGCCGAACCGACCCTTGAACTCGGCCTTGTGAATGTTCTCGAGAACGGCGCGTCCAACCGAGACCGGGCGGGCGCTCGCGCCGACGAGCGCAACCGAACGCGGCGACAGCAGATTCTTCAAGCGATAGGTTGACATGGAAGCATATGCGCCCGGTCGTTGGCGGTTCCGATGGTTGACGATCGGCCGATAAACTGGCGATGCGCCTAGTGCGAGATCATAACCCAGCACGGCGGCTGGCCAATGACGGTCTTTGTCACACCACCCCAGACGATCTCGTTCAGGCGTGAATGATGGTAGGCGCCCATCACGATCGCATCCATGGCATGGGAATTCGCCCAGCTTCCGAGCACCTTGCCGATCGAGCTGCCGCCGCCCTTCGTCGTTTCGAACGAGGCGTAGACCCCGTGTTCCCTCAGATGGTCGACGAGCGCGGTTCCGGATTGCACGACCGCATCGGCCTTGTCGTCCGCCACCGTGACCACCCGGACGGATGCCGCAGCCTGAAGAATGGGCAGCGCGTCGCCGACCGCCCGCGCGGCACGGGCTGAGTGATCCCAGGCGATCATGACGTTCTCGAACTCCGGTCGCAGCTCGTCCACATGCTGTTCCGGGCAGAGCAGCAGCGGCCGGCCGGATTCGAACAGGAGCGTTTCGATGATGCGCTCCGTTCGACTGTCATGGGGCCTCACGGGGACCAGCGTCAGATCGCTGAAGCGGGCATGCTCGGCCAGGATCGACGCGATCTGGTCCGCAGGCACCTTACCCGATCGGCTTTGGGCGCGAATGTTGGCGCGGGAGGCTGCATTGGTGAAGGCGTTGAGGAGTTGCTGCACGTCGCTTACCTCACGCGAACCGCTCGCCTCCGCGGAATCCAGATCGCCAGGGCTGATGACCGTCGGTCGCGCGAAAACATCTTCCTCGAGCGCGAGCGCGGTGATCCTGGCGCCGAGGTCGGCGGCGACAGCCACGCATGTCGCGATCGCAGCGAGGGCCGGCCCGCGCGGTTGGCCGACAAGCGGCAGAAAGACATCCTTGATGGGCATCGGGATTCTCCTTACCGGTCAGGATAAGCCACCTTTCGCCGGGAAGCTTGATCCTCCTCAAGGCGGGAACACCGCGCAGCCAGCCGACGACAGACTTTGACCGATGTCAAGGACTGGCCCCGATCCGCCTCTAGGAGTTAGCCTGCTGCCTCACCGCCGATGCATCTGGATTTGCTCGCAGAGATGACGGACGATTCTGCAACCCAGGAACGGGTCTTCGAAGCTCTAAACGCGCGTCCTGGCGTAAAGCGGATCGACACCCACGCAGCGTCGGTGTTTCTCGACGGAACGCGCGCCCTGAAGATCAAGCGGGCTGTCAAGTTTCCATTCCTCGACTATTCGACGCTCGAAAAGCGCGAGGCGGCCTGCGAAGAGGAGATCAGGATCAACCGGCCGCTCGCGCCGCAAATCTATCACCGCGTCGTGGCGATCACGGAGGAGCCGGATGGATCGCTCAAGATCGACGGTCGCGGCCGGCCTATCGAGTATGCGGTCGACATGTCCCGCTTCGACGAAAACCGGACGCTGGACCATGTGACAAAAGCCGGCCCGCTGGATGCAGAACTCGCCCCCGCCATCGCGGATGCGATCGCAGCATCGCATGCGAGAGCGCCCGTCGCGGACGGCACCGCATGGATTGCCTCCATTCCCGCGCTGATCGATGGCAACAGCACCGGGCTGCGCAATGGCGATCATTTCGAAGCCGCCCAGATCGAGCAACTCTGCGAAGCCTCACATCAGGCATTCCTGCGCGTCCGCGCTACACTGGAACAACGCGCGCGCCACGGTTTCGTGCGCCGCTGTCACGGTGACTTGCATCTTGCCAATATCGTGCTGATCGGCCGGCAGCCTGTCCTGTTCGACGCGATCGAATTCGACGCGCAGATGGCGACCGTGGACATGCTCTATGATCTTGCGTTCACGCTGATGGACCTGCTGCGCCACGACCAGTCGGACACGGCCAATGCAGTCCTGAACCATTATCTATTGACGGCGCCCGGCGAAACGCTCGACGCCCTGGCGGCGCTGCCACTGTTCATGTCCATTCGCGCGGCGATCCGTGCGCAGGTGGCGCTGGCGCGACTGAGGCGGCCTGATGCCGACGGCCCCGGCACTCTCGGCGAGGCGCGCCGCTATTTCGAGCTCGCCCAGGCTTTGATTCATCCCCCCGCCCCTCGCCTGATCGCGGTTGGCGGACTGTCGGGCACCGGCAAATCCGTGCTCGCGCGCGCGCTGGCGCCCGCCGTGGCGCCACAGCCGGGCGCCGTCGTGCTGCGCAGCGACGTCATTCGCAAGCAGCTGTTTCAGGTGGGACACACCGAACGGCTACCGCCGTCCACGTACCGGCCTGACGTGACGGCGCGCGTCTACGAGGTGCTGATGCAGCGCGCCCGCCAGGTTCTGGCGCAAGGCCATTCGGCCATCGTCGACGCCGTCTTTGCGCGTGAGTCCGAGCGAGACGAGATGGCCGCCCTGGCACGCGAGTGCGGCGTACCGCTCAATGGACTATTCCTCGTCGCCGACCTCGCCACCCGCAAGGCGCGAATCGGCGGTCGCCGGGGCGACGCGTCCGACGCCACGCAAGAGGTTGCCGGGCAGCAAGAGCACTATAATATCGGCCATGTCGGTTGGGCGACCATCGATGCATCCGGGACACAAGCGCAGACGCTCCAGAACTGCCGGGACGTAGTCGCTGAGGGCAAATAAGGCAATCCGATTGGCGCGGGCTAGGATGGCGCGACCCACCACGAGTTCGATGGCGACCGCTCGCGCCAAGCCTGCGGCGCGGCGCAATGTTCTGCCCGGCCGCCTCAGCCCCGGCATGGCCTGCGACACCGCGTTCCGGATCATCGCCCGCCGCCACCTCGATGCCGTCCTCGCCCAGCACGATGGCACCTGCCACGGCGATCCGGAGGCGCTGCATCAGATCCGGATCGCACTGACGCATCTGCGCACCGCCATCCGCTTCTTCTCGCCCATGGTCGACGATGCCCTGCGGCCGAATGTCTGGGCCGAATTGAAATGGCTGAACAGCCAGCTCGGCATGGTGCGCGACCTCGACGTGGCGATCGAGCGAGTTATCGCCGAGAGCGGGGGCGAGCTTGACGTGATCGCCGAGCTTCAGCATTGGGACGAGAAGCGCGCCGAGAGCCACCGCCTGCTGGCGCGCGCGCTGCAATCGGCGCGGTATCGCCGTCTTGTCGAGCAGACCTCGGCCTGGATCGAGAGCGGTCCTTGGTCGACCCGGCGCAGCAAGGAAGCCATCCGATTGCGCCGCTGCCCGCTTGCCGACCACGCGACGGCGCAGCTCACGGAATGGGAAACGGCGCTGCTCAGGAAGGCGCGGAAACTGCGCAAGCTCGACGTCGAAAAACGGCACAAGCTGCGGCTCCTCAACAAGCGGCTGACCTATTCGATCGAATCGCTGGAGGATTTGTTTGCAGACGAATCGCTGACCAAACAGAAGTCGATCCTCAAGCAATTGCGCAAGGCGCAGAAGTCCCTCGGGCAATTGAACGACGATGCGCGAGGGCAAACCCTGGCAGCGTCACTGAACGAGGCCGTCCCAGAGGCGGGCATTCGCTTCCTCAACCGGAAGCGTCAAAAGAAGCTGTTGCGGACCGCCTCGAACGCTTACCGGAAACTGGACAAGGCCAAGCCGTTCCGCTCGTCCGACCTCGCCCCGAATGCAGGCGGACCAGCTTGACTTGGGTCAAATCAGCTTCCTGCCGGCGAACTAAGCTCCACACATCGATATTCGTGTGAACTTGCGGAGCTTCCCCATGCGCGCCCACCAGATCATGACCCGCTCGGTTATCTCGGTTGCCCCCCACACCAGCATCATCGAGGCGGCAAACAGCATGCTGAAGCGGCACGTCAGCGGCCTCACCGTGGTCGACGATGCCGGCAAGCTGGTCGGCGTGGTCTCCGAGGGGGATTTCGTCCGCCGCAGCGAAATCGGCACCGGGCGCAAGCGAGGCCGCTGGCTGCGGTTCATCCTCGGCCCCGGCACATCCGCCAGCGATTTCGTCCACGAACATGGCCGCAAGGTCTCGGAGGTGATGACCGCCTCGGTCGTGACCATCACCGAGGATACGGCGCTCGCGGAGATCGTTGATCTCATGGAACGGAACAACGTCAAGCGGCTGCCGGTGGTACGCGGCGACAAGGTCGTCGGCATCGTCTCGCGCGCCAATCTATTGCAGGCGGTGGCGGGGCTCGCTCGCGAGGTCCCGGATCCGACGGCCGACGACGATCACATTCGCGGCCGTATCATCGACACCATGGAGAAAAACGACTGGTGCCCGTTCGGACTGAACGTCATCGTCCGGGGCGGCATCGTTCATCTCAGCGGCGTCATCACCGAGGAACGCGCGCGTCAGGCCGCCGTCGTTGCGGCGGAGAACGTCGAGGGTGTCAAGAAGGTGCACGACCATCTGTGCTGGGTCGACACCGTATCGGGCGTCTATCTGAATTCGCCCGAGGACGACGATCTCGCCAAGGCCAGCTAGGTGCGAACCAAAGGCGGCTTAGCGGGGAATGACGGCGGTGGCTTCGATCTCGACGCGCGCCGCCTTCTCGACGAGGCGGACGACCTGCACCAGTGCCATCGCAGGATAGTGCGCACCGAAAGTGGCGCGGTAGCTCTTGCCGAGCTCCCTCAGGTTCGCCAGGTATTCGTCCATGTCGACGACGTACCAGGTCAGGCGCACGAGGTGCTCGGGCCGCGCACCCGCCTCCGCCAATATCTCGGCGATGTTGCTCAGGGCTTGGCGCACTTGCGCGACAAAGCCGTCCGCGAGACGCTCCTCGGCGTCCCAGCCGATCACGCCGCCGGTGACGACGATGCGTCCCTCGGCGGCCATGCCGTTGGCATAGCCTTTCGGTAGCGGCCAGCCGGACGGTTGGAGCACCTGCGCCCTGGAGCCGGTTTCGTCCTCGGCCGCTGTCGGCAGCACCGCGAGATGCGGGCCTTTCGGCGTCGTCACGGACAATTCTTCATCCTTCTCTTATTCCGCCGCAACGCCAGAGGACGTCGCTGCAGCCTGCGCCAACTGCCGCAGGGCAAATCGCTTCAACTTGCCGGTCTCGGTCTTCGGCAGTTGCGCCACGAACTCGATCGCGCGCGGATATTTGTAAGGCGCAATCTCACGTTTGACATGCTCCTGCAACTCAGCTGCGAGTTGAGCGTCCGGCGTCACGCCGGGGGCGGCGATGACATAGGCCTTCACGATCATGCCACGCGCCTCGTCCGGCGCACCGACGACGCCGCACTCGGCTACGGATGGATGCGTCAGCAGCGCCGCCTCCACATCCGTGCCCGCGATGTTGTACCCGGCTGACACGATCATGTCGTCGGAGCGCGACTGGTACCAGAAGTAGCCGTCGCTATCCATCAGATAAGTATCGCCGGTGATGTTCCAGCCGTTCTGGACGTATTTGCGCTGCCGCTCGTCGGCGAGATAGCGGCAGCCGGTCGGGCCGCGCACCGCGAGCCGCCCCATCGTGCCCGGCGGCAGGTCATTGCCGTCGTCATCGACGATTTTTGCTTCGTAACCCGGCACGGGTTTGCCGGTTGCGCCGGGACGGATCTCGTCCTCGGTCGCGCTGATGAAGATGTGCAGCAGCTCGGTCGAACCGATGCCGTCCATCAGCTTGATGCCAGTGGCCTTGAGCCAGGCATCGAATGTCGGCTTGGGAAGGGTCTCGCCGGCAGAAATGCACTTGCGCAGCGAGGAAATGTCGCGACCTGCGAGCTTGCCGATCATGGCGCGATAGGCGGTCGGCGCGGTGAAGCAGACCGAGGTCTTGTATTGCTCGATCGCCGTCAGCATGTCGTCCGGCGTCGTCTTCTCCAGCACGACGAAGGAAGCGCCGATATGCATCGGAAACAACACGCCGCCGAAGCCGAAGGTAAAGGCGAGCGGCGCTGAACCGACGAAGCGATCCTTCTGCTCCGCCCTCAAGATGTTGTGCGCATAACCGTCGCAGACCGCCAG
The DNA here is from genome assembly GCF_052114925.1 of Bradyrhizobium sp. 2TAF36. Lineage (NCBI taxonomy): Bacteria > Pseudomonadati > Pseudomonadota > Alphaproteobacteria > Hyphomicrobiales > Nitrobacteraceae > Bradyrhizobium > Bradyrhizobium sp. 2TAF36. The sequence goes on from NZ_JBFRFR010000068.1 coordinate 49,055, forward strand.
CATATCCCGATGGAAATGCATGGTGCCCTTGGGATCGCCCGTCGTGCCCGACGTGAAGGCAATCAGGCAGATGTCATCGGCGGCGGTATCGACCGCCTTGAACTCCGGGCTCGCATCAGCAATCAGCGCCTCGAGCGAGTCCGACGCGCTGTTGCCCCAATAGACCACGTGCTTGAGGCCGGGCGCCGCCGCTTTCGCCTTCTCCATCTCCTCCGAGAGTTTTCCATCGCAGAGCGCGAGTGCAATCTCCGCCTTCTGGATCGGATAAGATAGTTCCTTGGCGCGCAGCAGAGGCATGGTCGCCACGACGATGCCGCCAGCCTTGATCACCGCGAGATAGGTCGCAACCATCATCGGATTGTTGGCGGAGCGCAGCAGCACGCGTCCGCCGGTTACGAGACCAAGCTTGCGAACCAGCACGTTGGCGATGCGGTTCACGAGCGCTTGCAGCTCGCGATAGGTGTAGCTGACGGCCGGACTGATGACGCAGGACCCGTCACCGTGGCCCTGCTCGACCCAGCGGTCGAGAAAATAGCTGACGCAGTTCAATCGCGGCGGATAGTGCAGCTCCGGCCGCGTGAAGATGAATTCGGGCCAGAACTCTCGCGGCGGCAGATGCTGCCGTGCGAACGTATCGACGTGGGCTGTCGCGGCGTTGCCGTCATACGAGCCCGACTCTTCAGCCTTAGCGGCGTTGGCCATCGCACGCTCCTTTCAGCATGGAAAGCACCCGGCAGCATCATATGGGAAACATTTTAGGCTTAAAACAATTCGGCGCAATAGCGGATTTTGGGCATCCCATGCATTTTCCTGCGGCAAGGTGGTGGGACTGGCGGGGTGCCCCGCTGGCGGACTACGGCCGGCGGCGAGCGGCTGATTTCTGCGCCGACGCCTTTGTCTTGGCCAGGAGCCGCATCAATTCGCGGACGTCCTTCGGGGTCAGGTCGGCGAAGAGATCGGAGATCCAGGTCTCGTGCTCCGCGGCCATCCTGCGAAACTCGGCGCGACCCAGCTTTGTGAGGCGGATCACCTGGACGCGGCGGTCCGTCTCCGAGGTGCGCCGGTCGAGATGGCCCGATTCCACCAGCCGTTCGACGAGGCCGGTGACGTTGCCGTTGGACACCATCATGCGCTTGGAGACGTCGGACAGCGTCATGCCATCGGGCGCCTTGTCGAGCTGCGCCATCAGGTCGAACCGGGGCAGCGTGACGTCGAAGCGCTGTCGCAGGCGGCCACGGACTTCGCCTTCGATCAGGGTCGTGCAGGTGAGCAGACGCAGCCACAGCCGAAGCTCTTCGGCGTGGTCCTCCGGCGTCTCGACGGCCTTGGTCTCGGAATCGAGCATCTCGATGCAGTCACTCATGGCCGGCCTTGGCGCCAGCACGGATTCCCCAACGTTTTGAGCTTCAAATAAATCGGCCCCGGCCGCAAGCCTAAAGCTGCAACAAACGACCGCACTCAAATTTCTTTAGGCTTCAAATAACTGGCGCGCCGCTTGCATGCGCCACTGCCCGCAGGATGGCCCCGCCTTGAGCTTGCTTGCCGCGGCCGCCATCATCGGCATAAGCTTGAATTGGAGTACCCGGCTTGCTGCGCAGGCCCGATCGTCACGGGGGACACATCATGAAGACGCAACTGACCTTGGCCGCTGCCGCCCTGCTGCTCGGCACCGCGGTGAGCCCTTCCTTCGCCCAGGAGAAGATCAAGCTGGGCGTGGTCGTGACCCTGTCGGGCCCCGCCGCCGCGCTTGGCCAGCAGGTCCGCGACGGCTTTGCGCTCGCCGTGAAGGATCTCGGCGGCAAGATGGGGGGCCGAGATGTCGAGGTGATCGTCGCCGATGACGAGTTGAAGCCCGACGCAGCGGTCACGAAGGTCAAGGGCCTTCTGGAGCGCGACAAGGTCGACTTCGTGGTGGGCCCGATCTTCTCCAACATCCTCCAGGCGATCCACCGCCCCATTACGGAGTCCAAGACGTTCCTGATCAGCCCCAACGCCGGCCCATCGACTTTCGCCGGCAAGGACTGCAACCCGTTCTTCTATGTGACGTCGTATCAGAACGACCAGGTCCACGAGATCCTCGGCAAGGTCGCGCAGGATCGCGGCTACAAGCGCATGTATCTGATGGTGCCGAACTAYCAGGCCGGCAAGGATTCAGTGGCGGGCTTCAAGCTCGACTACAAGGGCGAGATCGTCGAAGAATCCTACATGCCGCTGAACACGCTGGACTTCCAGCCGGAACTTTCCAAGATCTCGTCGCAGAAGCCCGATGCGCTGTTCACGTTCATGCCGGGCGGCCTCGGCGTCAATCTCGTCAAGCAATACCGGCAGGCCGGCCTCGCCGACACTATTCCGGTGCTCTCGGCTTTCACGGTGGATGAATCGACCTTGCCGGCGCAGCAGGATGCGGCCGTCGGCATGTTTGGCGGCGCGAACTGGGCGCCCAATCTCGACAACCCCCAGAACAAGAAGTTCGTCGCGGCCTATGAAGCCGCCTACAACGTCGTGCCCGGCACCTACGCTTTCCAGGCCTATGACGCCGCGATGCTGATCGACAGCGCGGTCAAGGCCGTGAAAGGCGATCTCTCGAACAAGGATGCGGTTGGGGCTGCGCTGAAGAAGGCCGACTTCACCTCTCTGCGCGGCGCCTTCAAGTTCAACACCAACGGCTATCCGATCCAGGATTTCTATCTGACCAAGGTCGCCAAGCGTGCGGACGGCAAGTTCCAGACCGAGATCGTTCAGAAAGTCTTTGAGAACTATGGCGACCGCTATGCCAAGGACTGCAAGGCGGCAAACTAAGCCGCACCGCATTACGGGAGGACTGCAATGAAAAGCGAAATCACCGGCATCACACGGGCCAATGAAGGGATCCAGGGCATTTCCTGGAACATCCTCGGCCAGACCTACGTGCCGAAGAGCAATACCGAGCACAGCTTCTCCTGGCACGCGACATTGCCGCCGGGCACATTCGTGCCGCCGCACATCCATCCCGACCAGGATGAGTATCTCTACATGCTCGAGGGCAAGCTCGACTTCATGCTCGGCAATTCGGAGTCGCAGGCGACCGCGGGCGATCTGATCCGCCTCGGCATGGGTGTGCCGCACGGCATCTTCAACAAGTCGGAGCAGACCGCAAAGGTGCTGTTCTGGGTGTCGCCGACCCGCAAGCTGTTCGACCTGTTCTGGGGCCTTCACAATATGAAGGAACAGAAGCCCGAGGACGTGGTGGCGATGGCCGCCGAGTTCAACATCCACTTCCTGCCGCCGCCGCCCGGCGGCTAAAGCGTGATGGCATTAAGTTCGATAGCCTGAATTTTTCAGGTAATTGGCGCATTCCTCGGGGGTGAAGGCATCGAGTGCGTGGCCGATTGCGGCGCAGACCGCGTCGACGGTTCGCGCGGCAGCTT
>NZ_JBFRFR010000069.1:0-51252 GCF_052114925.1 Bradyrhizobium sp. 2TAF36
AAGAACGGCATCAGCCAGCGTTCAAGTTCGTCTTCCCATCCCGGCATGGTCAGCCCTCCAAGAGCCGACCACCCATGAATCATTGAAAAATTGATTCGGGAATCCTATAAAACGCGACAAAATCAAAAATCTGCCAAAGTAGTGCTAGTTGCGTCGGATATGATCTTTCGCGCCGCGGAGCTTGGCCGCGTAGTCAAACGCGGCGCACTTCTCCAGAGAATTCCTCAACTGTTCAAGCTCGGCGAAGCGGGCGATGTCTTCGTTTATTTCTGGCACGGCGTGCTTGAAAGCATCGTAGGCAGCGCGCATCAGTTGCTCGCGCCGCTGATATTCCTGGAACCCTCCGCCCAAACTGGTTTGGTAGGTGCGGCACTCTGTATCGTCGCTATCGCTACCGCGGCAGCGAAGCATTGCGGCATGCATGTCGAAGCTGAAGTTCTGTTTGCTCGCATAGGTCAGGTGCGTGCTCGACAGGTGCTGCATCACCTCTTCGTTCGAGAACGGGGTATACTCAAGCAGCACATCGTCAAATTGGCCTGTTCCTTGTGATGCGCAGCTTGGCGCGAGCGGGCATTAGACCATTGAAGTAGGTGCCTTCATTTGTGAGGTTATCGACTTCCATCGGACGGGTTGTGAAATTGGTGTAGCTGTTTGCGAGCTCGCTGGTCAAAGTGAAGTAGCGTGTCGCGAATTTCTTGACCAGATCATCCATGAGCAAATTAAGAAACACAATGCGTTTGCGGAGGCAGCTGCGCAGGAAATCCTGGTATTCGCCTTTATCGATAAAGTTCATGAACTCGACGTAGTGAACAAACTTGGCAATGTTGCTGATCCTCGTTTCGGCCTCTGCGAGTGCGAAGAACTCGTCCCGGATCTTCTCGAGATCCTGCGGGAAAACGCGATGGGCAGAATTACTGACGAACTTCTGCATGTTTGACTCGATCAGCGCATAATGATCGTTCAGGCGTTCGTCGCGGACGATGTGTTGAATGGTCACAGGTAGGGCGTTCAAAGCATGCAGGATTGCTGCAGCTGTTTGATTTAGAGCGTCGAGCCGGTCACGAATATCGTTGAGCAGATCAATCTGTTGTCTGAGTAGAGCGCGTTCTTTTGCTGCATTGAACAACGACGCAAAGACACTGAAAGCTGTGCTCGCAGCGAACGAGACAGGATTGAAGTTTCCCGAGATCTTTAGAAGGCTCTCAACACTGACGTGGACGCCATCGACTTCAACATTGACGGGGATGCTGCCAATGTTGACGGAATTGCCGTTGAAATCAAACATGTTGCCCCTCACCTGAAATGTTTAAAGGTAAACTTTGGCCCGCCCGCTGTTCGGGTTGCGGATCGTCACTATGATCATTTCTCCGAGGGACCACAACTCCGGCGAGAGACTTGAGCTGCGATGATTGGGCGAAACGAAACCCGCTCGTTTCCGAAGCGGGGCATGATGTGATGACGTGCCGTTCAAATGGGGGCTGGTCTACGCCGCATGCTTGTCAACGTTCGGCACCTCCATCTGCTTGTCCGGCGCGATCGCGTAGTGCTACACGCCGGCTTCGCGGCGCCGCTCGATCGTCTCGCCTTTCTTGAGGGAGTCCCCCTCACCCGCATCGCATCTTCGATGCGCTGCAGCCTCTCCCCGCATGCGGGGAGAGGCGAAGGAAACACCGCCGCGCCCTGCTTATTTCTCCACCCCCTCACGCATCTTTGGCTTAGCTGCCGCGACCGATTGTCGCTAGAACTGTCCCTGCAACAACGCCCCAACAACAACACACAGGGAGAGACATATGCAAAAACTCATCGCCGCGGTTGCGGCCGGCCTCGCTCTCGCCGCCTCGTCAGGCGCGGCGCAGGCGCAGATTTCCGACGATGTCGTCAAGATCGGCGTGCTCACGGACATGTCGAGCCTCTATGCGGACGCGACCGGCAAGGGCTCGCTCGCCGCCGTCGAGATGGCGGTTGCCGATTACGGCGCCAAGGTCGCGGGCAAGCCGGTGCAGGTGGTCGCCGCCGATCACCAGAACAAGCCCGACGTCGGCGTCAACATCGCCCGCAACTGGTACGACAACGACAAGGTCGACGCGATCTTCGACGTGCCGACATCCTCGGTGGCACTGCCGATCTCGGCGCTGACGCGCGAGAAGAACAAGATCAACATCAACTCCGGCGGCGGGTCATCGGACATCACCGGCGTCGCCTGCTCGCCCAACACCGTGCACTGGACCTACGACACCTATGCCCTGTCGAACGTCGCCGGCAAGGCGATGGTGAAGCGCGGCGAGGACACCTGGTTCTTCGTCACCGCCGACTACGCCTTCGGCATGGCGCTGCAGCGCGACGCCGCCAACGTGGTCAAGGAGAGCGGCGGCAAGGTGCTCGGCGAGGTCCGCCATCCGCTCAATTCCTCGGACTTCTCGTCCTTCCTGCTGCAGGCCCAGGCCTCCAAGGCCAAGGTGGTCGCGCTGGCGAATGCCGGCGGCGATACCACCAACGCGCTGAAGCAGGCGGCCGAATTCGGTCTCGTTCAGGGTGGCCAGAAGATGATCGCGCTGCTCCAGGAGATCACCGACACCCATTCGCTCGGCATCAAGGCGACGCAAGGCCTGATCGTCACCGACGCGTTCTACTGGGACATGAACGAGGAGACGCGCGCCTTCTCGAAGCGGTTCAACGAGAAGGTCGGTCATATGCCGACCATGATCCAGGCCGGTCTCTACTCGGCGACCATGCACTATCTGAAGGCGATCGAGGCCATCAAGACCGACGAGGCGCCGAAGGTGATGGAGCAGATGCGCAAAACGCCGGTCAACGACTTCTTCGCCAGGAACGGCAAGATCCGCATCGACGGCCGCATGGTGCACGACATGTATCTGTTCGAGGTGAAGAAGCCGGAGGAGTCCAAGGGCGAGTGGGACCTCTACAAGCTGATCGCCACCGTCCCCGGCGACGAAGCCTTCCGTCCGCTCGACAAGGGTGGCTGCCCGCTGGTGACGCACTGAACGTCTTCTCCCTCTCCCCGCTTGCGGGGAGAGGTGAAAGACGAAAGACACGACAGCGCGCCCGGTGAAAACCGGGCGCGCTTCGTTTCGGCCGTCACGTGAGCAGCATTACTCCGAGTACTTGAACTCGGGCATGTTCTTCAGCTCGTCCTTGCTGGCATTGAACACGGCGTGGTCCGGATACCATTTCGACGTGGACGAGGCGGTCGTAGCCGTCGTCGTCGTGGTCTTCTCGGTGCCGGTCGCAGCGCCGGTGGTCGTGGTCGCCGCAGGCTTCGCGCCCGTGCCGGTGTAGGCGACGGCCTCGTTGACGAACTTCAGCTTCTCGTAGGGGACGGCGACCAGATGCTCGCCCATGCCGAGGAAGCCGCCGACGCCGATCACGGCAATCTTGATGTTGCCGCTCTTGTCCATCAGCAGGTCGTTGATCGAGCCAATGTTCTCGTTGGCGTCGTTGTAGATCTTCAGGCCCGACATCTTCGAGGCACGCCACTCGCCCGACGCAGTCGTCGTCGTTGTGGTGGTGGTGGTGGTGGCCGCGGGCGCTGCCTTGTCGGTGGTGGCGGTCGGGTTTTGCGCGAACGCAACGGTCGCAAGCAGTGCGGTGCCGGCAAGGCCGGCGGCGATCGATTTCATCAACATTGTTGTCCTCTCCTTCAGCAGAAAGCTTATGCGGAGAGAACAGCGGCGATCATCCGCAGTTCCTTTTCTGCGGCAATTTCGTCACGCGATGATGGCGCTGCGCTGCGATGAAAGTTCCTGCGTCACTCAGGAACGTTCGATGAGGAACGTTCCTGATGCACAGTTCCCCGCCGACGATCATGCGCCCTGGGTGAAGCACGATCGCGGCGAGGAACGCGCCGACCTGCGTCGCTCAGGTCAGCTCTTGAAGTCGATTAGAAGTGCGGAGAAATCCGAACCGCCGAATGAGCTGCCGTTGGCGCCGTAGGACGCGCTCGACGATTGCGACTGCTGGAGCGCCTGGAGGAATTGCTGGAGAATGTCCGCCGTGGTCGTGTTGGTCGACGTGCTGCTGGTCGAGTCCGTCGAGGACGAATCCGACGAGCTGTCATCCGGCGGCGGACCGGGCGGCGGTCCGCCCGCACCACCCGGACCACCGGGGCCACCGGCGCCGCCGGGCCCCTTGGCGAAAGCGGACTGAAACACGTTCTTCAGTTCGTCCGCCTGGTCCGAGGTCAGCGTCCCGTTCGACACTTCGTTGGCGATGAGATCGTCGATCTTCGACTTCATCTCGTCCTTGGAAGGACGCGTGCCGCTCGACTGATCGCTGGATCGGCTCGACTGCAAGGCGGTGTCGATATCGGTCAGCGCCGTCGAGAGCGCCGACTGGTCCGACGACGAGATCGTGCCGTCGGAAACGTCCGATTGCAATTGCTGCTGAAGCCGCTGCAGGGGCGACTGGTAGTTACCGGCGGAGGCCGCCGAAATCGAGGTCATAATGGCTCCGTGGCTTTTGCGGGGTTTCGTAAGCGACACCGCCACGGTATGGTTAGCGGCCTTAACGAGACCTTGCCGCTTCCCCGCCCGGGTATTGCCTGCTGTTGCGCCCGGACAGGCAGAAACAATCCGAAACAAAAATCTTCGCCTTTTGGCCCGAATCTTGGACAAACAAAGCGCATGGCCAATCCCAACATCCTGGTCGTCGAGGACGACCGCGAAACCCGGACGTTGATTGCAAAGTACCTGCGCAACAACGCCTGCAACGTCACCACCGTGAGCGATGGTCGGGAGATGTCGCGTGCCTTGGCCGATCACAGGGTCGACCTCATCATCCTCGACGTCATGCTGCCCGGCGAGGACGGCTTGAGCCTGTGCCGCAAGGTACGCTCGGAGGCGCAGACGCCGATCATCATGCTGACCGCGCGCGGCGAGGACGTCGATCGCATCGTCGGCCTCGAGATGGGCGCGGACGACTATCTGCCGAAGCCGTTCAACCCGCGCGAGCTGCTCGCACGCATCAACGCGGTGCTGCGCCGCCAGGCCGCAGCCCAGGCGGCAAGCTCGATCGAGGGCGCCTCCACGCTCGTCTTCGAGGGCTGGCGCATCGATCTGCGCCTGCGCGAATTGCGCAATCCGGAAGGCGCGCGCGTCGCGGTGACCAGCGCCGAGTTCGATCTTTTGCGGACGTTCTGCGAACGGCCCGGCCGCGTGCTGTCGCGCGACAGCCTGCTCGACCTCACGCAAGGGCGCAACACCGGCTCGTTCGAGCGCTCGATCGACGTGCTGGTCAGCCGCATCCGCCGCAAGATCGAGCCCAATCCGGCCGATCCCACCATCATCAAGACGGTGCGCTCCGGCGGCTATCTGTTCACGCCCAGAACCGAAGCGGCCGGGACTGAAGCAGCTGGCAATGAAGCGGTCGCGGCGACCCTGGGCAGTTAGTGGAGCGGTCGTCATGACGCCGTTCCGCTTCTTCCACCTCAAAAGCATCGGTGGACAGATCGCCGCGCTGGTGGTGGCGTCGATCGTCGCGCTGCATCTGATCCTCACCGCCAGCTTTCTGATCAGCCGGCCGGACCGGGCCGAGCCGCCGCCCGACGCCGCCCATCAGCTCGCGGACGCGGCGCTGCTGCTCAACGGCACGGATGCGAGCGAGCGGCCGCGCATCCTCGCCAATATCGTGCGTGCGTTTCCGAAGGCCGGCATCGAGCTCCTCGCGCCGGGGACCTTCTCCGTCGCCGACGACAGGGAGGGCCCGCATCTGCGCAACGTGCGCCGGCATCTCGGCCATCAGTACAAGGTGGTCGCGCTGCCCCCGAATTTCGGCGTGCACCGCGTCGCGGTCGAGCTTCCCGACGGCAGCGTGATCGCAGGCCGCGTCGAGCAGGGCCCGCATCCGCCGCGGTTCTGGGGCGGCCCCTGGATGATAACGCTGCTGTTCGCGCTGATCAGCGTCACGATGCTCGGCCTGTGGGCGGCCTACGCGCTGGCCGCGCCGCTGTCCTCGTTTGCCAGGGCCGCCGAGAATTTCAGCCTGGACGGGGCGGCCGATCCGCTGCCCGAGCGCGGCCCGGAGGAGATCCGCTCGGTCGCGCGCGCGCTCAACCRCATGCATGAGCGGATCGCGCGGCTGATGTCGGATCGCACCCGGATGCTGGCGGCGATCAGCCACGACCTGCGAACGCCGATCACCCGGCTGCGCCTGCGCGCCGAGTTCATCGAGGACGAGGGCAACCGAAGGCGCATGCTGATCGATCTCGACCAGATGCGCTCGATGCTGGAATCCGTGTTGTCGCTGCTGCGCAACGACCGCAAGATCGAGGCGGTGACGCTGGTCGACATCGCGAGCACGCTCCAGGTCATCGCCGACCAGTTCGGCGACATGGGCCATGTCGTGCACTATGACGGCCCCGCTTCGGCTACGGCCGCCGCGCGGCCCGACGAGCTGCATCGGGGCGTCACCAACCTCGTCGAGAACGCGGTTCGCTTCGGCGCCGAAGTGACGATCCGCCTCGACGTATCAGGCACCAGGCTCGTCATCGACGTCGAGGACGACGGCCCCGGCATCTCGGATGCGCGCAAGCAGGAGATGCTGGAGCCGTTCGCGCRCGGCGACGACGCGCGCACCATGGACGAGCACACCGGCTTCGGGCTCGGCCTGTCGATCGCGCGCGCCATCGCGATCGCTCATGGCGGCGAATTGTCGTTGCACGACCGCGCGCCGCACGGGCTGATCGTGCGGATGCAGTTGCCGGTATGGCAGCAGCCGCGGCGGGCGGCGTAAGGCACGCCTCAGGCGGCGAGCGGCGGATGCTCGATCGGGTGCTCATCGAAGATCGCCACCGCCTCAAAGCGGTAGCCGCAGGCGTGGCATTTCCAGAGATAGGAAACGCGGCCTTCGCCCGGCTCGATCCAGTCCGGAGACGGGATCGGTGCCCCACATTGCGCACAGGGGTTCTGCTTGGGGATGTCGCCGATGTCTGCTCGGGTCATGGACGTTCTCCCGAATTTTGAATAGCGATTTTTGGGCGAATGCACGAATAGACAGACCTGCTGTCGCGTAACGCACATCGCCAAGTGCAATCCTAACCTGGGTTTGAGTCGTAAAAACGACGGCCCCGCGAAAATCGCCGCTGGCGGCGTTTCGCCACATCATCGCCGTGTTCCCACGGCCTAACGCGCACGGGTGCAGGTTCGTTCTGCCGAGGAATAATTCAATGAAAATTTTGCGTATTGCCGTGGTCGCTGCGGCCGGGCTGATGTTGCCCCAGGCCGCATTCGCGGGCGAAGCCGAATATGCCGAGATGGTCGCGGCCCATGCCCGCGCCAACGGCGTGCCGGAAGCGCTGGTGCATCGCGTCATCATGCGCGAGAGCCGCTATCAGCCCGGCCTGATCGGTCGCGGCGGCACCATCGGCCTGATGCAGATCAAGCTCGCGACCGCCCGCGGGGTCGGCTACACCGGCGACGCCGCCGGCCTGCGCGATCCCAACACCAACCTCACCTACGCCGTCAAATACCTCGCCGGCGCCTATCGCGCCGCCAACGGCGACCACGCCCGAGCCGTGCGTTATTTCGCGGGCGGCTATTACTACGTTGCAAAGCGGCAGCGTCAGGAGGCCATGCAGGTCGCCAATATGGGCGACACCTGGCTCGAGCCGAACGGCAATCCGCAGCCGATGCTCGGGACGGCGCCGCATAAGAAGCTGGCCCAGCGCGTCAGCAATGCGCGGGCGCAGGTTCCCAACCACTAGCCACCGTCATTCCGGGGCGATGCGAAGCATCGAGCCCGGAATCTCGAGCTTCCCCGGTGCGCAATTGCGCACCCGGGGTTCGGTCCGGCGGACCGCGCCGGAATGTCAGCCCTGTGGCTAGCGCGTTGACCACCCCGTCCCGCTGGCATACATTAGAGCCGTTCCGAGGGGTGCTCCGAGGAGGAGCTGAGATACCGCTAAATGGGTCAGAAGGCCCAGGACCGCGGTGACCCTTTGAACCTGATCCGGGTCATGCCGGCGAAGGGACAGGGATGTTGCAGACCACCAAGCGACCGGATTCCCCGGTATCCATCATCGGCGCAGGCATTGCAGGTGCCTGGCAGGCGCTTTTGTTCGCGCAGGCCGGCCATGCCGTGACGCTACACGAGCGCGGTGACGCCGCGATGACCGATTCCACCAGCCATTGGGCCGGCGGGATGCTCGCGCCCTGGTGCGAGGCGGAGGTCGCCGAACCCATCATCTCCAGGCTCGGCCAGCGCTCCCTGGACATCTGGCGGCGCGAGCTGCCGGACACCCCCTTCAATGGCTCGCTCGTCGTCGCCCACCCGCGCGAGCGCAACGATTTCGAGCGCTTTGCGCGGATGACCGAAGGCCACCGCCGGCTAGATGCGACCAGCCTTGCCGAGCTCGAGCCGTCGCTGGAGGGCCGCTTCCGCGACGCGCTGTTCTTCCCGACCGAGGGCCATGTCGAGCCGCGCCGCGTGCTGCCGAAGCTGCACGAGCGCATCCGCGCCGCCGGCGGCATCATCAAGTTCTCCAGCGACGTCTCCGCCAAAGACCTCGACGGTATCGTGATCGACTGCCGCGGCCTCGGCGCGCGCGACGAGCAGCCGGAGTTGCGCGGCGTCAAGGGCGAGATGATTTTGATCGAGACCGGCGAGGTGCGGCTGGCGCGCCCGGTGCGGCTGATCCATCCGCGCTGGCCGCTCTACGTGATCCCGCGCGAGGACAATCTGTTCATGCTGGGCGCGACCTCGATCGAGGCCGAGGACACCGGCGTCAGCGTGCGCTCCGCGCTGGAGCTGCTGGGTGCGGCCTATGCCGTGCATCCTGCTTTCGGCGAGGCCCGCATCGTCGAATTCGGCTCGGGCTTGCGCCCCGCTTTCCCCGACAATCTGCCGCGCATCGGCATTCGTGGCGGCCAGATCAGCGTTAACGGGCTCTACCGCCACGGCTTCCTGATCGCACCGGCGCTCGCCGAGCTGACGCTGCAATACGTCCAGCGCGGCCAGATCGACAATGAGGTGATGCAATGCGCGTGATCGTCAACGGCGAGCAGCGCGAGGTGAATTCCGCAAGCGTCGACGCGCTGCTGGCCGAGCTCGACTACGAGGGCACCCATTTCGCGATCGCGCTCAATTACGACGTCGTGCCGAAAAGCCGCTGGGCCGAGACCCACCTCAAGGCCGGCGACGAGATCGAGATCATCACGCCGCGGCAGGGAGGGTGAGGGAGATGATGGCACGCTCTCTCCACTTGTCGTCCCCGCGAAGGCGGGGACCCATAACCACAGGGAGCGGTTATGGCGGCCGGTCTCTCCCCACGTGCCCCAAGAGAAATCACGCGGTATGGGTCCCCGCCTTCGCGGGGACGACAGTTGAACTTGAGGAGACACCTCGGACATGGTGACCTTCTACGGCAAATCCTTCCCCTCCCGCCTCCTGATCGGCAGCGCGCTGTATCCCTCGCCTGCGATCATGCAGGCGGCGATCCGTGCCTCCGGCTCGAACATCGTCACGGTATCGCTGCGCCGCGAAGCCGCCGGCGGCAAGACCGGGGACGCATTCTGGAATCTGATCCGCGAGCTCGACGTCAGCGTGCTGCCGAACACCGCCGGCTGCCGCAGCGTGCGCGAAGCCGTGACCACCGCAAAACTCGCGCGCGAATTGTTCGGCACATCCTGGATCAAGCTGGAAGTGATCGCCGACAACGACACGCTGCAGCCCGACGTCGTCGGCCTGGTCGAAGCCGCCACCATCCTGATCAAGGACGGCTTTGAGGTGTTCCCCTATTGCACCGAGGATCTCTCGGTCGCGAACCGCCTGGTCGATGCCGGCTGCAAGGTCGTCATGCCCTGGGCCGCGCCGATCGGCTCGGCCCGCGGCATCACCAACCGCGACGCGCTGAAACTGCTGCGCGAGCGCCTGCCTGATATCACGCTGGTGGTCGATGCCGGCATCGGCGCGCCGTCGCATGCGGCCGAGGCGCTCGAACTCGGCTACGACGCCGTGCTGCTCAACACCGCCATCGCTAAAGCCGCCGATCCCGTCGCGATGGCCAATGCCTTCCGTCTCGTCTGTGATGCCGGCCGCACCGCCTACGAAGCCGGGCTGATGAACGCCCGCGACTTCGCTTCCCCCTCCACCCCTGTCGTTGGGACACCATTCTGGCATGCCGTATCCTGATCGCTTCTATCCCGTCGTCGACAGCCTCAAATGGGTCGAACGCCTGACCAAGCTCGGCGTCGGCACCATCCAGCTGCGCGCGAAAGACCTCAACGATGCCGACGCGCTCCAGATCGTCACCGATGCGCTGGCGATCACGAAGGACACGCAGGCCAAGCTGGTCGTGAACGACTATTGGCGCGCGGCCGTCGTCGCCGGCGCAAAATATCTGCACCTCGGTCAGGAAGACCTGGCGGAAGCGGACCTCAAGGCCATCCGCGAGGCCGGCCTGTCGCTCGGCATCTCCACCCATGACGACGCGGAGCTAGAGACCGCGCGTGCCGCAGAGCCCGACTACGTCGCGCTCGGTCCGATCTTCTTCACCACGCTCAAATCGATGCGCTTCGAACCGCAGGGCATTCCGAAGATCACGGAATGGAAGAAGCGGATCGGCAGCATCCCGCTGGTCGCGATCGGCGGCATCAAGTTCGAGCACGCCGCGGAGATCTTTGCCGCCGGCGCAGATTCCATCGCCGTCGTCAGCGACGTCACCCAAAACGCCGACCCGGACGCGCGAGTCAAACAATGGCTTGGCGATTCCGCCAAAGCCGCCTGAACGAGAGATACAACGGAGGATCCCATGAACATCCGCTCCAACCCCGACAAGACCGTTCCCGCCGTCACCACCGGCCCGCTGCCCTCGTCGCGAAAAATCTTCGCGTCTCCGGACGCTGCGCCCGACATCCGCGTGCCGTTGCGCGAGATCATCCTCTCCGAGGGCGCCGGCGAGCCCAACCTGCCGGTCTACGACACCTCGGGCCCCTACACCGACCCGACCGTTACCATCGACGTCAACGCCGGCCTGTCGCGCAACCGTCTCGCCTGGGTCAAGGAGCGAGGCGGCGTCGAGGAGTATCAGGGCCGCGATATCAAGCCGGAGGACAATGGCAACGTCGGCGCCTCGCATGCCGCAAAGGCCTTCACCGCGCACCACAAGCCGCTGCGCGGCCTCGACGGCCACAAGATCACCCAGCTCGAATTCGCCCGCGCCGGCATCATCACCAAGGAAATGATCTACGTCGCCGAGCGCGAAAACCTCGGCCGCAAAAAACAGCTCGATCGCGCGGAGGCAGCGCTGGCCGACGGCGAAAGCTTTGGCGCCGAAGTCCCTGCCTTCATCACCCCGGAATTCGTCCGCTCCGAGATCGCGCGCGGCCGCGCCATCATCCCCTGCAACATCAACCACGCTGAGTTGGAGCCGATGATCATCGGCCGCAACTTCCTCACCAAGATCAACGCCAATATTGGCAACTCCGCCGTGACGTCGTCGGTGGAAGAGGAAGTCGACAAGATGGTGTGGGCGATCCGCTGGGGCGCCGACACCGTGATGGACCTCTCCACCGGCCGCAACATCCACACCACCCGGGAATGGATTCTGCGCAACGCGCCGATCCCGATCGGCACCGTGCCGATTTACCAGGCGCTGGAGAAGTGCGAAGGCGATCCCGTCAAACTGACCTGGGAGCTCTACAAGGACACGCTGATCGAGCAGTGCGAGCAGGGCGTCGACTACTTCACCATCCACGCCGGCGTGCGCCTGTCCTATATCCACCTCACCGCCAACCGCGTCACCGGCATCGTCAGCCGCGGCGGCTCGATCATGGCGAAGTGGTGCCTGGCGCATCACAAGGAGAGCTTCCTCTACACCCATTTCGACGAGATCTGCGACCTCATGCGCAAGTATGACGTCTCGTTCTCGCTCGGCGACGGCCTGCGCCCCGGCTCGATCGCGGATGCCAACGACCGCGCGCAGTTCGCCGAACTCGAGACGCTCGGTGAACTGACCAAGATCGCGTGGGACAAGGGCTGTCAGGTCATGATCGAGGGCCCCGGCCACGTGCCGATGCACAAGATCAAGATCAACATGGACAAGCAGCTCAAGGAGTGCGGCGAGGCGCCGTTCTACACGCTTGGACCGCTGACCACCGACATCGCGCCGGGCTACGACCACATCACCTCGGGCATTGGCGCCGCCATGATCGGCTGGTTCGGCTGCGCCATGCTCTGCTACGTCACGCCGAAGGAGCATCTCGGCCTGCCTGATCGCAACGACGTCAAGGTCGGCGTCATCACCTACAAGATCGCTGCGCACGCCTCCGACCTCGCCAAGGGCCACCCGGCCGCCCAGCTCCGCGACGACGCGCTCTCCCGCGCCCGTTTCGACTTCCGCTGGAGCGACCAGTTCAACCTCGGCCTCGACCCCGACACCGCCAAGAACTTCCACGACGAGACCCTGCCGAAGGAAGCCCACAAGGTCGCGCATTTCTGCTCGATGTGCGGACCAAAATTCTGCTCGATGAAGATCACCCAGGACGTGCGGGACTATGCGGCGACGCTGAACGACCCGAACAGCGTGGGCATGTCGATGAGCGGCACCGCCGAGGACGGCATGGCGAAGATGAGCGCGAAGTTCAAGGAGATGGGCTCAAGCGTGTATCTGGATGCGGAGAAGGTGAAGGAGAGCAATCGGGTGCTGTGAAGGATATCCCTACTCCATCGAACTCAGGGGCCGGGTGAAAGTCCGGCCCCTCTCATTATGAGACTATCTTGTAACTAGAGCCTCCTACCATCGCTCTTTGACCGAGCGCCTTCGCGGAACGGCTAGCCTTAGCGTCCGCTAGCTCAACTCCAGCGCCCGCATTAGAACTTGATTGGCATTCTCGAAATTTTGGCGTTGATCCCGAATTCCGTAGGCCCACTTTTCGCCGTGGAATAAATTATTCCTCAGCCGATACGTGATCAACAATAACGCCGCAATCATGTCCTTCGGAGTTGGCTGTTCTTGGCTCAGAGCCTCCTCGACCAACTTCCGGCAATCGCTCCGTCCAAATCTTAGTCCTTCGAAGAGATCACCGAAGGTTCCATTCAAGAAATAGCGAGACCTGAAATAGTGAAACGCACCTTCAAATGGATCGCGCTGGAGTCCTCTCGTCGAATCCCAATCCTCTACTTTCCTAACAAGACCCACAGCGTTTGCCCGCGCGTTCATTACCTGTAACTCAAACAGGCCCCATAGAAGAGAAAAGTGCGCAATGGCAGCCCGTTCTCGCTCATTCAGTTGAGCGTAGCCAAGAGCACGATTTGCGAGCCAATTTTCGGGATCAATCACGTTAAGCACTCCAGTCGAGTTAGCAAGCGCAGCCCGGATGAGCGCAGCGATATCCGGGGTCTTTGCTTTCCCGCATATCGCTCCGCTCATGCGGGCTACAACAGCTCAAGCTAAGAATTCGGTATCRAAGACTCATCGAATGGAGACGTACTCGGCTAGGTTAACTCCCTTTCGAATTTCGGTTCCGTACGATTCGTGGATGCCAGCTCTGATAGCGACCTCCTTACAAGATATTCCTTCGAGTTGACTCGCCCACCGAATGCCGAACAGATGAATAGCTATCACTTTCTTGCCTTCTTCGGCGGTGTCATAGTCTTGGCGCAACTGATCCGCCAACTCTTGAACGATCACGGAGAGCTCCCTCTTAATCTTTTAGTGCGCTTGTTGGTGTCACGGGTTGAATGGACGCATTTGTGACCGGCTGAGCTTTCTTATGCAACTGGCAAACCTAGAAGCTGTCGACTTGCCTGAAATCCCCCACCGCCTCCCCGATCAGCTCCGCCCCAACCTCCGCCTCGTCTTCGTCGGCACCGCCGCCAGCACGCGCTCGGCCGCGGTCGGACACTACTACGCCCATCCCGGCAACCGGTTCTGGCGCGCGATCCATGAAGCCGGCATCACGCCGCGGCGGTATCAGCCGGGCGAGTTCGCCATGCTGCTCGAACTCGGGATCGGCTTCACCGATCTCTCCAAGTCGGGCGCCGGGATGGATCATCAGATCGCGACTGAAACGATCGACGTGCCCGGCTTCAGGGCCAAGATCGAAACATATCGGCCGCGGACGATTGCGTTCACGAGCAAGAAGGCCGCGAGCTTGTTTTACGGCAGGCCGTCGAGTGGGATCGCGCTGGGGCGGCAGCCGCGCGAGGAGAAGCTCCCCGACGTGTTCGTGCTGCCCTCGCCGTCCGGCGCTGCGTCCGGTCACTGGACGCTGGAGCCTTGGCGGGAGCTTGCGGCGTGGATCGCTGCGTTGGACGCTCAACCCCCACAGACCTCATCCTGAGGAGACCGCGCAGCGGTCGTCTCGAAGGATGGCCGCAGGCGACATCCGGGCCTGCATGGTTCGAGACGGCGCTTCGCGCCTCCTCACCATGAGGAGTTAGAACACCCGTTGCCGCCCTAAAGATCGAAATTGGTCGGCAGCATGACCACGTCGCGAATGGTCATGCCGCGCGGCCGTGTCAGCATGAACATCACGACCTCAGCCACGTCACTGGCCTCCAGCAGGCTACCCGTTTCCCTGGCTTCCTTCAGCTTCTCCGGCGGCCAGTCCGCGAGCAATGAGGTGACGACCGGGCCGGGCGAGATCGAGCCGACGCGAATGCCGTGCTTGAAGACCTGGCGCCGCACCGTCTGGACGAAGCAGTTGATCGCCCATTTGGACGACGCATAGACCGGCTCCCAGGGCGTCGGAAAATGCGCCGCCAGCGAGCTCGTGACGATGATGTCGCCGCTCCGGCGCGCGATCATGTGCGGCAGCACGTCGTGCACGTTCTTCATCACGACGTTGACATTCAGGTTCAGCATCCGGTCGATGGCCATAGTGTCGGCATCGACCAGATCGCCGCCGACATAGGTGCCAGCATTCGCATGCAGGATGTCGAGCTGGCCTGCCTTCTCCAGGACGCGCGGCAGCAACGATGCGCAGTCCCTGGGATCCAGGAGGTCGACGACCAGCGGGATCACGGCGTCGCCATGCCTGTTGCTGAGCGCCTTCAGCGCGGCCTCGTCGCGGTCGACCATCACCACGCGCGCGCCCGCGGCCAGCATTGCTTCAGTGCTCGCCAACCCGATGCCCGACGCGGCCCCGGTCACGGCAGCAACCTTGCCTTCCAATTCGTTTCCCATGGGATCACCATCCTGCTGATGGTCGTCAGTATAGCGATGCAAGGCGAATTGGCGATGCGGATGGTTGGCTTCGTAGGGTGGGCAAAGGCGCTCTTGCGCCGTGCCCACCATCTCTCAACAAATCCGGAAGAACGGTGGGCACGGCGCGCGAAGAGCGCGCCTTTGCCCACCCTACGGCACCGTCACCCCGCATACGCCCTATCGAGGTCCGCGATGATGATCTTCCGCATCTCCATCATCGCCTGCATGACGCGGTTCGCTCTGGTACGGTCGGGATCGCCGAGGTAGCGGCCGAGCGCCGACGGGATCACCTGCCAGGACAGTCCAAATTTGTCCTTGAGCCATCCGCATCGGGATTCCTCGCCACCGTCGGCAGTGAGGCGGCTCCAGAAGTAGTCGACCTCGGCCTGCGTCTCCACGCTGATGAAGAACGAGACCGCCTCGGTGAAGCGGTATTGCGGCCCGCCGTTGAGCGCGTGGAAGCGCTGGCCTTCGAGTTCGAACACCGCCATGAGGTCGCTGACGGTCTCGACTTTTGCGTTGGGGAACACCGCTTTGTAGAAGGCGACGGCTTCCTGGACGTTGTTGGCGAACCAGAGGAACGGCGTGATTGACGTCATGAAATTGTATCCTTTCGTCTTGGACCGGACGCGCGACCATCGCTGCAAGGACGAGCGGCGGAACGGTGTTCCGACACGGGCGCCGGACTTTTTACGGCGCCCCTGTCGGAACCCGAGCCGGCCGTTCGTCCTTTGAATGCAACGCCGATCACCCCGGAGCCGCCAGATGCCCACCATCACAGCCTTCGAAAACTCACCCGACCGCGGCAAGGGGCAGGCGCGCGACATGCGCGTTCGCTGGGCGCTCGAGGAAGTGGGCCTGCCCTGCGACGTCCGCCTCGTGTCGTTCGCGGCGATGAAGGACCCCGCCCATCTTGCGCTGCATCCGTTCGGGCAGATTCCGACCTATGAGGACGGCGATCTCGCCTTGTTCGAGTCCGGCGCGATCGTGCTCCATATCGCCGAACGCCATGATGGATTGTTGCCAAAGGATGCGAATGCGAGGAGCCGCGCGATCGCATGGATGTTTGCCGCGCTCAACACGCTGGAGCCGCCGATCGTCGAGTTCGGGATGACGATGCTGTTCGAGCGCGACAAGGGCTGGTACGAGGAGCGGCTGCCGGTCCTGAAGGATCGGGTCCGTATCAGGCTCGGCGAATTGTCGCGTCGCCTCGGCGAGGCCGAGTGGCTCGACGGCGCGTTCAGCGCCGGCGATCTCATGATGGTGACGGTGCTGCGCCGGTTGAATGCATCTCGCCTGCTGGAGGAATATCCCGACCTCTCGGCCTATGTCGCCCGCGGCGAAGCGCGGCCTGCATTCCGGCGGGCGTTCGATGCGCAACTGGCGGTGTTCACCGCCGCATCGACCAGCAGATAGAGGCCGCGCCTCTCACTGAAGCGGTACATCACCCCGAATTAATACGTCGAACGGGCGACGCCGGGCGTCCTCCGATCGAATGACGCTGCGCACAATGCGCAAGGACAGTTGCCAGCCCGTCGCTCCGGCGATACGACTTGAGGTGGAAGAGCCTGATATCAACCGGCCCGCAGGAAGGCACCGCCATGAGCGACGATCTCTCCGGCGTCTGGGATGGCAGCTACATTCAACCGGGCACCGGAATGGTCACCTTCACCGCAACTCTGGTCGAAACCGGCGGCGCGCTCAGCGGAAGCGTGACCGAGCCCTGCTCGAACCCGCGATGCCCGCTGCGCACCCACAACGCCTCGATCGCGGGTCAGCGCTCCGGCAACGCGGTCTCGTTCGTCAAACACTACGAGCCGCCCGGCCACGGCTACGACACGGTCCATTACGAAGGCACGGTGAACGCCGAGGCGACCGAAATCGACGGGCGCTGGCAGCTGCAGGGCTCTTCCGGCGCGTTCCTGATGATCCGCGCCAGCAAGGCCGCGCAAGCGGCCACGACGGAGCAACACGCCAAGGTGCCATCGCGCTGAAGGGAGCGACCATGCTGACCCTCTATTCCTATCCGGAACTGTTCGGCGTCGCCGACAACAACGGCTACGGCCTCAAGGTCTACGCGTTCCTGAAGCTAGCAGGCGTGCCGTTCGTGCACGAGCACGTCTTCGATGCCTCTGCCGCGCCGCGCGGGCAGCTGCCTTACGTCGTCGACGACGGCGAGACCATCGGCGACAGCGAGACAATCATTGCGCATGCGATCGCCAAATATCGTCTGAGCATCGATGCCGCGCTGTCGCCGGACGCACGGCGGACCAATCATCTCGTCACCCGCATGCTGGACGATCTCTACTGGGTGATGTCGTATTCGCGCTGGAAGGACGATCGGTTCTATCCGGCATTCCGCGACGCCTTCATCGCGCAGCATCCGCAGATCGACGCGGCCGGATTCGAGAAAGCCAAGGCCTACAACGCGCAGCGCTATTATTACCAGGGCATCGGCCGCTACACGCCCGAACAGGCCTACGCGCGGGGGCTTGCCGATCTGCAAGTGCTGGCCGAGATCGTGCCTACGGCAGGCTTCGTCCACGGCGCAGCGCCGACCAGCTGTGATGCCGGCATCTACGGCTTCATCGCCAACATCTATTATTTTCCGATCCCGACGCCGCTGAAGGCCTTCGTCGATGCGCACGCCAATCTCGTCGCGCATTGCGAGCGGATTCATGCGGCGGTGAGTTCGTAGTTCGTAGGGTGGGCAAAGGCGCGCTCCTTGCGCGCCGTGCCCACCATGCATCCGCATTTGCGGTACGAATGGTGGGCACGCTTCGCTTTGCCCACCCTACGCCTCGCGCCTTACCGCATCGTGATCGCGAGCCCGCTCAGATCCGCATTCGCCATCAGGCCGGTCTGGTAGCCCGACAGCTCCAGCACCGCGCCCTTCTGGTTGGTCAGCACGATGGCGCGAGCGCCACGGCCGACGGCAAGACCGGCACCGGCCGCGCCATAGACGCCGGCGA
This sequence comes from Bradyrhizobium sp. 2TAF36, assembly GCF_052114925.1. Taxonomy (NCBI): domain Bacteria; kingdom Pseudomonadati; phylum Pseudomonadota; class Alphaproteobacteria; order Hyphomicrobiales; family Nitrobacteraceae; genus Bradyrhizobium; species Bradyrhizobium sp. 2TAF36. The sequence goes on from NZ_JBFRFR010000069.1 coordinate 18,133, forward strand.
CGTCGGAAGGACGGTTGATGTTGGAGACGCGGCCACGCAGCACGGTCTTGGAGCCGCCGAACACGAGGCCGTAGTCGAGCCCGCCGGTCGAGAGCCCATACGAGCGACCGCGGAAGTTCAGCACGCCCGAGCCGCCCGAACCGCCGATGATCCAGCCCGCCTTGTAGATCGTCAGCACCACGGTGCCGCCGTCGGCCAGCGCCGAGGTCGAAAGGCCGGCCAGAGCGGCAATGGCGACCAGCGCGGCGCGGAAGGTGGTAGCGAGCTTCATGGGGCGTCTCCGGGGGCTATTTTTCAAGGGAGGATTCGAATCAGACGCAGCGAATGTATCCGATGGATCGCGGCGGCAACATGATGGAGCAGCCGTGAGGCGTCTGCCGCAGCAGCGCATTCAACTGTCATCGCCCGGCTCGACCGGGCGATCCAGTACGCCGAGACGGCAATGAGATGCGAAGAAGCCGAGGCGTACTGGATGCCCCGCCTGCCGCCTACGCTAAAGCTTCGGCGCCCCTGGACCTCAGCCCCGGCGAAGCCTTGGCGTAGCCGGGTCGCGGGGCATGACGGCGGAGTTTGAGGCCGCCTACCGGCACCACCGCCATGATGCCATTCTGCCCCTGTTTTGCCCGACGGAGCAAGCGAATTGTTCGGCTATACCGAATTTGAAACGCTCCCGATTTCTACGGTGCATGGGGTTGTTTTCGCGTTTTTGTTTTACCAGCCTTCCCCAATGCCGATTGCAACTCCCCCGCATGTCGCTACGCTCGTGTGGGCGACGCGACCGTTCCATCCGAGGTGATCCCATGTCGATCCAGCATTTCGCACCCCCGCCGCACGTCAAGGCGCCGCCGCTGTCCTTTGCCACGCGTGTCGGCGATCTCCTGTTCGTCTCCGGCATTCCCGGCTTCGACGGCAATGGCGCGCTGCCGGACGGTTTCGAGGCGCAGTTCGCCAACGTCGCCGTCAACATCAAGCGCGTGCTGGACGAGGCCGGCGCGACGGTCCGCGATCTCGTCAAGGTCAACGTGCTGCTCACGCGCGCTTCCGACGTCGCCGCGATGAACGCACTCTATGCCGGCGCGTTCGGCCCGCCGCCCTACCCGGCGCGCACCACCTGCGTCGTGCAGGCCCTGCCCGACCCGAAAATGCTGATCGAGATCGAGGCAATTGCATCACTGGCGAAGTGAGCCACGCTTAGCGTATGTGTCTTGGCGCATGTGTCTTGGCGTATGAGTCTTGGCGTATGTGTCTTGTCGGGCACTCGGCCGAACCAAGTGCACGGCTCCCTCTGACATATCCGTGAAACGGCCGCCCCTCGGCTTGCCAAGGACCTGCTTTTACCGCACGGATTTTCGGGTCCCACATCCCCACAAGGAGATTTTTCATGCGTCGCGTTCTCGCCCTCTGTGCCGTTGCCGGCATCGCCACCTCCGTGTTTGCCGTGCCGGCGTCGGCGGCGGTCGGCTATTACGTGATCCGCTGGGACAACACCGGCATCTGCCAGGTCTGGAACGAGGACCTGAAGTACAAGCCGTTCCAGTGGGGCGCGTCGACCTACAAGGTCGTCAGCAAGCCGGTCCCGACCTTCACCGCGGCTTCGGATCTCCAGATCAAGCTGCGTTCGGAGCGCCGCTGCACGCTCTGAGCGTCACGCGACCAATTTGATTTTGAGGGCGGGCCGCGCGAGCGACCCGCCCTTTTCCTTTGCAGGCGCGCGCTGGTTTTCCGGCTCAAATGACGCATTTCCTGCGCGCACGCTTTGAACCTGATCGGCCGGCGGAGCTACTCACAACTTGTCCGGGGCGCATCCCCAAAAGCGCCCCACACCATGCCTCCCCGTCATTGTCGGGAGGCGCATCACATCTTTCATTTGAGGAGCTGATCATGCGTCGTATTTCCGTGCTGTGCGCTGCTGCCGGTCTTGCCGTCACTGCCTTCGTCGCCGCGAGCCCTGCCGAAGCCAGCTATCACCTGATCCGCTGGCAGGACACCGGCTTCTGCCAGATCTGGGACGAGAGCATCCCGACCGCGCCGTGGCCCTCCGACTACGCCCGCGTCAGCACGACCGTGCCGACCTTCGTCGACGCACTCGTGCTGAAGGATCACGCGTTGAAGAGCGGTCACTGCACCTGGTAAGATTTCGATCGGCGGATCGACGAGCGGGCAAGGGCGCGACGCGTTCTTGCCCGCTCTTTTTTTGCCTGCACAGAGCGGACCGACGAGGCGCAGCGACAGCGCGCCCTCACGCGTCCTTGTGCGCGCCGGGATGGATCAGGATGTCGCGCGCAGCGGCGAGGTCGATGAAGGCTTGCGCGCTTCCGCCCTGGTCGGGATGCTTGCCCTTGGCGGCGCGACGGTAGGCCTGGTTGATGTCGTCGCAGGTGAGCTGCACGGCAAGCGGCAGGCCGAGCATCCTGCGGGCACGATCTTCGCTCGAGAGCTTCTTCGGCATGGCGTTGCGGCGGCCGAAGCGTGGCGCGGTGAGATCATGGACGACCTCGAGGATCACGCCGATGCGGCGCTGGGCCGCCAGCGTGACGCTGTGATCGTCATTGTCCACGGCCTGGCGCAGCACCGGAAGCGCCTGCTCGGCCGCCTGGCGCAGCGTGGCATCCGTGCTCATGCGCACGATCTCGGCGACGAGCCGGCCCGCCTCGGCCCAGCCGGCCGGCTGCGCCGACCGCAGGCGTTCGAGAGCGAGTTTCCAGGATTCAAGCCGTCCCATCATGCGCGCAACGTTTAGCAATGAAGATCAGTATGCCAAGGCGGCCGTTTCCGACCCCTTAATTTCGAGTTAGCCTTTCATGAAACTTCGAAACGAATCCAGGGGGAAATTGTCATGGCATTGCTCGCAAACCATATCGCCGTCGTCACGGGCGCCGGATCCGGCATCGGCCGGGCGATCGCGGCCGGCTACGCCCGCGAGGGCGCGCGAGTGGTGCTGCTCGACGTCAACGCCGACACGGTCGCGGAGGCCGCGCAGGAGATCCGCAAGGCCGGCGGCAAGGCCGAGAGCTTTGCGCTCGATGTCACCAAGCGTGACGACTGTTTTGCGCTCGCCAGGCAGGTCGCCGACAAGGTCGGGCAGGTCTCGATCCTCGTCAACAATGCCGGCATCACCCGACGCAACGCCTTCACCGCGGACACGGAGACGGTGGCGAAGGACTGGAACGACATCATCTCGCTCAACCTCAACGGCGTCTTCAACGTGACGCAGGCGTTCCTCGCGCCGCTGCGGGCCGCCAGGGGCCGCATCGTCAATATCGGCTCGATCCAGTCCTTCGTGCATCTGCGCACGCCGAGCTCGGCGGCGTATACGACCTCGAAGCACGGCGTGCTCGGCTTCACCAAGGCGCTCGCGGCCGAGCTCGGCAAGGAAGGCGTGCGCGTCAATGCGATCGGGCCGGGCTTCATCGAGACCAACATCAACGCCAACGTGCGCGCGACCAATCCGGCGCTGGTGCAGGCCTTCGTCGATCACACCCCGCTGGCGCGCACCGGCAAGCCCGAGGACATCGTGGGCCCCGCGATCTTCCTGGCGTCGGATCTGTCGGCCTATGTCACGGGGACGATCGTGATGGTGGACGGCGGGTACCGGACGGTGTGAGCGGGCGCGCAAAATCGGCCCGCATCGCTATGCATCCCGTGCCAATCGCGGCACCTTCGCGGCAATCCCAAGGTCAATTGGTGCGATCGTCCGCGATTAACCACTCGTTAACCAAACCCGCCCACCGTAGATCTACGGCTAGGGGGCCGTTGGTTCTCGATCGCTTCCAAAGATGGAAGCGGGCGTTGATCGGGAGGTGTGTTGATGACCACTGTTCATGTCGCTGCGTCCGATCCGGGCGCGCAATTTCTTGCCCCTAACCAAATCGTTCCGCTGCTGATCGGCGCGACCGTCGACGAGGTCGAGCGCGAGCTCGTGCTCCAGACGCTCGCACGCTGCGACGGCAACCGCACGCGCGCATCGCGCGTGCTCGGCCTGTCGGTGCGCACGTTGCGCAACAAGATCAGGATCTATGCAGCGTCCGGCATCGACGTGCCCGCGTATCACGACTAGCACGCGGGCACGATTGGTGTTGATCAAGCCCGGCGCAAGGCGTCGGCGGAATTGCTGCTGTCGTCAAACGCCGCTAAGTAGCTTGCTTCCGGTCAAGGGAGCAGCGGCGTGGCAGACGAACAGAAACGGCAGGGACCGCAAGGTCCGCGCGGACGGCAGGGCGAACCCGGACGGCCAGGGCCGCAGGGGCATCCCGGCCGGCGCGGCCCAGACGGCCAGCGCGGCAAGCCGGGACCGCAAGGCAAGCCCGGGGCGGCCGGAAAGGCCGGAGCGCAAGGCAAGGCCGGCCTGCCGGGCAAGCCCGGCGAAGCCGGTGCTCGGGGCGCGGCCGGGCCGCAGGGGCCGCAAGGCCCTCGCGGCGAGCCCGGACCGCCCGGCCAGCTGCCGTCGATCGAGCAGGTGCTGCCGTGGCTCGATCAACTCTTCGACGCCTGGGACGAGCGCCGCCGTCAGCGCGAGCGTGAAGCTGCCGAACGCGAGGCGCTGGAAGCCGCCGTGCACGAGGTTGAAGAGGCGATCGTCGATGACGAGGCCGACGACGGCGAAGGCGAAGGCGAAGGCGACGATCACCGGAAGAAGAAGAAAAAGAAGAAGCACGGCCACAAGGACTAGCCGGGCGGAAGTTGCTTCGACGCCCCGGAGGACTCATCCTTGCGCGGCAGCATGCCCATGCGCTCGAACTGCCAGCGCATGGCGCGGTACCAGAGATAGCCGACCAGCGTGCCGAGCAGCGTCAGGATGACAAGGTTGACGCTGCTGTAGGAGCCGCTCCACCACATCATCCATGCGGTCCACAGCACGGTGAAGGTGACGGCACCTGCTCTGAGAGGAATAAGGGGGCGGCTCATGGTCGTGCTCCGGGCTGTCAAAACCCCGGCGGACGTCATCGCAATTTGAGGCCGCTCTCACCGTGAGCCAGATCACGGAATGGACGCAGGACCGCCTAACCGAACCGCAGCCGCGAACGCTCCTTGGCCTTCTCCGCCTCGATCTCACGGTCGCGCGCCGGCGCATGGGTATGCAGTGAGGTCAGGAGCTTTCGCGCAGTCGCCGACACTTCCGCRACCGCAAGCTCGAAGGCCTCTTCATTGGCCTGAGACGGCTTGTTGAAACCGGAAAGCTTGCGCACGAACTGGAGCGCGCTGGCGTGGATCTCGTCCTCCGTCGCGGGCGGCTCGAAGTTGAACAGSGTCTTGATGTTGCGGCACATGCAGGCTCTCCCGTAGCGGTGTTCCCCTGAGGACGATTGGCGAGGCCGAAATCCTACATCCCGGGCGCAGCCGTGTCATAGGCAGGACCAGCCATATCTGATCCGCAATTATTCCCCTTGCGCGCCGCACCATCGGGGAATGTTTTTCGGGGGGCGATGATGGGTCCGGTCTCGATCCTCCGTGACCAGCTGATAAGATCGCGTCCAACGCGGCCGACCATGAGCCGCATGGGGAGAGAAACATGAAAACGTCTTGCGCGGCGCTAGCGGCCATCCTGCTGTCCATCGCAACGCCGGTTATGGCCGCCGATTATCCAGCGCCGAAGCAAGGCGACTGGATCGCCAAGGACTTCAAGTTGCACACCGGCGAGACCATGCCGGAATTGAAGCTGCACTACACCACTGTCGGCGAGCCCTCTGGCCAGCCCGTGCTGGTGCTGCACGGCACCGGCGGCTCGGGCGCGAGCATGCTGTCGCCCGCCTTCGCCGGCGAGCTGTTCGGTGCGGGACAGCCGCTCGATGCGTCCAAATATTACATCATCATCCCCGACGCGATCGGCCACGGCAAATCGTCAAAACCGTCCGACGGCATGAAGACGAGCTTCCCGAAATACAATTACGACGACATGGTCGAGGCGCAGCATCGCCTCGTGAAGGAAGGCCTCGGCGTCAAACATCTGCGGCTCGTGATCGGCAATTCGATGGGCGGCATGCAGACCTGGCTGTGGGGCGAGAAATATCCGCAGGAGATGGACGCGCTGGTGCCGATGGCCTCGCAGCCGACCGAGATGGCCTCACGCAACTGGATGATGCGGCGGATTATGCTCGACACCATCAGCAACGATCCCGACTACAACGGCGGCAACTACACCAGCCAGCCGCGCATGATGAAATACGCCATCACCGCCTACGGCATCGCCAGCATCGGCGGCACTCTGGCCTATCAGCAGCAGGCGCCGACCGCGGCCAAGGCCGACAAGATCGTCGACGAACGGCTGGCGACACTGATCACGGCGGATGCCAACGACTTCCTCTACCAGTGGGGCTCCTCGCAAGACTACAATGCCGGCGACAAGCTCGAGCAGATCGAGGCGACGCTGCTGCTGATCAACTCCGCCGACGACGAGCGCAACCCACCGGAGACCGGGATCACGGACGCGGCAATGAAGCGGGTCAAGAACGGCAAGCTGTATCTGATCCCCGCGAGCACCGAGACGCGCGGCCACGGCACCACCGGCAACGCGAAATTCTACGTCGAGCAGGTCAGGCAATTGCTGCAAACCGCGCCGCAGCGGACGATGTGAGCCGAGCAGCAAGACCGCATGTCGAACGCTCGCTTTCGCAAGGCTGCGCTGGCGCTTCCCGGCGTCATCGAGGGCGCACATCACGGCCATGCCGACTTTCGTGTCGGCAAGCGCGTGTTCGCGACGCTGGGCTATCCCGATGAAAAATGGGGCATGGTGAAGCTCACTCCCGACCAGCAGGCCGTGCTTATCGACGCGGAACCGGAGATGTTTCGTCCGGTCCCCGGCGCCTGGGGCAGGAGCGGCAGCACGAATGTGAAGCTGGCGAAGATCGATCAGGTCACGTTGCGGAGCGCACTCGAGATGGCATGGCGCAATGTCGCGCCTAAGTCGCTGCTTGCATCGCTTGAGACGCGATAGGAAGGACCGTACGTGCAGGTTCGCACTGTGCGCCTGGCTGGCCGCCCATACCGCAACGCATCATATGCGGCGCCTCTCGCGCCGCATATTATTTGAGCATGCATTGCGCTGACAGCTCGGGCTTAATCGCATCAACGATACGAATCGAACGCGACGCGATCGCGCGCAGTCGGCGCGCGACGCAGGGAGGAGTTCGCATGCACAGGCTCGCGCTGTGCGTTTGGTTGGCCGCGACGATGGCGCAGACGAGCGCCGCGTTCGCGTTCGACAACGGCCAATACGACCACGTGCCGCCCGACATCCGCGCCTGGTTCAAGAGCGTGATCGCGCCGAACGGCGTGCCCTGCTGCGACATCTCCGACGGCCATCGCACCGACTACGATGTGCGAGGCGGCACCTATTGGGTACCGATCGAGGGACAGTGGATGGAGGTGCCCGAGCGCGCCATCATCCGCGATCGCGGCAATCCGGTCGGCCAGGCCGTGGTGTGGTACGTCCACCATCGCGGCGCGATCATCATCAGTTGCTTCGTGCCGGCCGATGCGGTGTAGGCCGCTCAGGCCTTGAGGTCTCGCCTGGGCGAGGCCTCGACATATTCGATGTCATCGCCGAAATCGTCGAGCGCGGCACGAACGGATTTGGCGTCGGCCTCGGCGACGGTGAAGATCGCGGCCAGGTTTTGCCGCTTCTGTCCCGGAAACAGGCTCTCGGCGGCGTAGCCGGCATCGCCTAGGGTCTTGATGATCTTGCGCCGCCGGCGCTGATCGACATGGTCGTGGAATTTGAATTGCACGGACATGCTCAGAAGCTAGCCGTTCGCCGCACCCATTCAAGGTCGCAGAATCTATTTTTGCCTCTTTCGCGCCGGCTTCGCCTTTGCAGTTTTCTTGGCAGTTTTCCTGCCCGATTTCTTGGCCGCTTTCGCGCGGCCGAGTGCAGCGGCAACATCCAGCAGGCCGGCGCCGTATTCCGGCGTAAAATCCTTGCCTCGCATCGCCGGCAATTTGATCGCTGTCGCGATCAGGCGCCTGGCGACCGCAAGCCCGGACGCCCTGGATTTCGGCTTGTTGATGTAGACGAGCGCGGCGGCGCCCGTCACATGCGGTGTTGCCATCGATGTCCCGGGCCAGGAATCGTAGCTGGTATGGTCGGCGAAGCTTGCCTTCACCCGGGGCACCGTCGACAGGATGTTGACGCCCGGCGCCACCAGCTTGATATGCTTCCCCGAATTGGAGAACGAGGCGCGCCGATGGGACTCGTCGACGGCGCCGACTCCGATCGTGTCCGGGTAGCCCGCCGGGTATTCCTTCGGATTGCCGTCCTCGAACTCGTTCCCCATCGCGGTGGAGATGATGACACCGGCCTCGATCAGTTCGGCGAAGGCCGTCGCTTCCGTCTTTGAATGGTCCTCGCCGCCAATGCTGAGGTTGATGACCTTGATGTTGGAATCGAGCGCGGCCGCAAGCGCCTTGCTGTAGAAATCGAAGTTGAAATTCTCGTCGTCGCATGCGCGCTTGGGATCGTCGAACACCTTCCAGCAGTGCAACCGGCAATTGGCCAGGCCTGCGATACCGACCGAGTTATTGACCACGGCCGCGATCGTGCCGCTGACATGGGTGCCATGACCGAGAAAATCACGCGGTCCGTTGCCGTCGTGCCTGTAGTCCTCGATCGCGTCCACGAGATCGGGATGTCCGGCGTCGACGCCGCTATCGAGCACAGCGACATGAACCCGCCCCGCACCTGGCCGCGGTCGATCGAACCATCTGATGGCGCGAAGGCCCCACTGCCGGATCTTCATGGGATCGGCGGCGGCACTGAGCCACCGGTTGGGAACGGGTTCGACCAGATCCACCGCCCTGGAGGCGCGCAGGCGCTTCAGGATGCCTGCATCGACCTTCCCGTCCTTCAACTGCACGATCTGAAATCCGGCCAGAGCCTCCCGCGGCGGCGCCGTTGCGGAGCGTGCTATCGAGCGATGGACCGCGGCCAAAGCCATCGCCTGGGGCTGCGCGGGCGCCTCATCGTCGCCGACCACGAACAGCGGCTTCATCGACTGAAGCCCGAAATTGTCGCGCAGGAAATCGATCGGACCTCTGACGTCATCGGGCATCGCAGCCATCAGCGCGCGTGACGTTGTCGCCTGAAGCGAGGCTGCCGCGATCTGCCGGGCAGCGGCCGGCTTCAACCGAACGATCAATTGTCCCGGGACATGCTTGCGACGGCGTGGCCGATCGCCCGCGACCCGCATTGCCTGCGTTGGGGCCATGACGAATTCCTCGCTTGAAAAGCAACAAAGTACGACACCCGTTATAAGCGAAATTTCTGGTCTACGCCACCTGCGTCATGCCGTGGCTACACCGGGCCGCACCTGCTATTTCGGGGATAGCGGTCGAGCCGGAGAATGCTATCCTGTGCCCCTCAATCAGGGAGACCTTCGTGACCGATCTCTGCGCCGAAGACCTCGCCACCATCTATGCCAAGCCGAGCCCGCGCGTGATCGCAAAGGCGCGTCCCGCGATCGATGCGCATGCGAAGAAATTCATCGAGATGTCGCCGTTCTGCGTGCTCGCTACGTCAGGCGTCGACGGCAGCGTCGATGCATCGCCGCGCGGCGGAGGGGTTGGCTTCGTCCATGTCGCCGGCCCCAACCAGGTGCTGATGCCTGACCGTGCCGGCAACAACCGGATCGACAGTTTTCGCAACGTCGTCGAAGGCTCGGGCTTCGTGCATCTGCTGTTCTTCGTCCCCGGCATCGACGAGACGCTGCGTGTCGGCGGACGCGGCACGCTCTCGGCCGATCCGGACCTGCTCGCATCGATGGTGGAATTCGGCAAGCCGCCGCGCGCGGTCCTGAACGTCGCGGTCAGCGAAGTCTATTTCCACTGCGGCAAGGCGCTGATGCGCTCGAAGCTGTGGTCACCGGAGAAGGTGCAGCGCTCGGTGATGCCCAGCATCGGCCAGGTCATTCACGACCAGACGGGCCTGGGGGAGCCGGAGAGCCAGGAGATCGTGGAAGAGCGCTACAAGACGCAGTTGTAGGTGAGAGCGTTCGCCGCTCGAAAGAACCGTCATGCCCGGGCTAGACCCGCCTGCGCGGCCGAAGTCGCTTCGGCGAGGCGAAGGCCCGGGCATCCACGTCTTCGTCGCGCGGCCAAACGTGGATGGCCGGGACAAGCCCGGCCATGACGAAGGAGAGAGCCGGTGCCGGAGCTTAGTGGCCCTCGCCCTCGAGCCCGCCGACGTGCTTCTGCGTGTAGAGTTCGAGGCCGATGCGGCCGATCAGGTCGAGCTGGGTTTCGAGGAAATCGATATGGTGTTCCTCGTCGCTCATCAGCTTCTCGAACAGGTCACGGGTGACGTAGTCCTTGGCGCCGTTGCAATAGCCGGCGGCCTCCTGGTAGAGCGCCCGCGCGCTCATCTCGGCGGCGAGATCGCACTCGATGATCTCCTTGACGTTCTGGCCGATGCGCAGGGGGTCGAGCACCTGCATGTTCGGGAAGCCGTCGAAGAACAGAATCCGCTCGGTGAGCTTGTCGGCGTGCTCCATCTCCTCGATGGACTCCTTGCGCCAGACCTTGGCCATGTCCCGCAGGCCCCAATTGTCGAGGAAGCGGTAGTGCAGCCAGTATTGGTTGATTGCAGTCAGCTCGTGGCGCAGCGCCTTGTTGAGATAGTCGATGACTTTTGCGTCGCCCTGCATGATGCACTCCAAATCTTGCGTCCAAATCGGCCCTAACCGACTTTAGAACGCTTCTAAATCAGTTTAAGGACGAGAGCAACCGGCCACGGGGACGCAGCCGGGGAAAAGCTCAGCCGAAATTGCGGAAGTTTTCAGCAGGCCGCGAGGGCGAACCGGGGGAGTTCCGCCGTCTCGTCATTGGCGGCCACGGTGTGGCTGTGCGGGCAGCCCGAGCAGCAGGACTTGGCGCAGGGGCCAAGAGTTTCGTCGATGATGGTCTTGATGGTACGGGCGCAGCGGCCGCATTCGGCGCTACAGCCGAGGCATCCATAGACCTGCTTGGCATGACGTACGGCGTCGTCGGACTCGGCGACCGCGGCGCGGATGTCGTCATCGCTCAGCACGTTACAGGAACAAACGATCATGGAAGCGGCAGGCCCTTCGGTGATGCGTCATCATCGATATTTAAGGGGCCGTCCGGATGCAAAGGGAAAAACCGGTATTTGAAGCTATTCCAAACTAGCCCGGAAACAGCCTAGAACGGCTCTAAAATAGGGAGTTGCACTGGATCAAGATCTTGGCGGACCTAGTCACCGCCACCGCCTCCACCACCATCGCCGCCACCTCCGCAATCCCCGCCACTGCTACCGCTATCGCTGCTGGAACAGCTGTCGCTCGAGCTCCCCGAGCTGTCGCTGGAAAACCAGCTCCCCAGCGAGAAGCCGTCGCTGGCCGCTGAATAGCCGTCGCCGCTACTCCCTCCGTCACTACCAGCACCCGCGCGCGAGCGCCGGCCGCGGTTCTGGAGATGGGCGAACCAGCCATAGCCAATCGCGAAAATGACCCCGGCAGCGATCAAAGTATTCATCATCGCGTTGCCCATCGTCGTCTCCCTCGCGGACCTGCGATCCATTAATTGGTCGTCCTCGGCGAAGGTGCCGTTCATTGATCATTCAAACGAAGTATGGAACTTTACCCCCAAAGAGTTCCCGCCTGTTTGTGCGAAAGGTCACGCCAATGAAGAAGTTCTTACTGACGGTCGCCGCCGTCGCCACCCTGGCCCTCACGGCCGGGACACCGGCCCACGCTCAGCGTGGTGTCGCCGCCGGCGTGGCCGCCGGGATCATCGGTGGCGCCATTGTCGGCGGCGCGCTGGCTTCTCCGTATTATTACGGACCCGGTCCGGGCTACTCCTATGGCCCCGGCTACTACCCGCCCCGCTACTACGCGCCGGGTCCCGGCTATGTCGCGGACGACTACTACGGTGACGGCTGCGTCTGGCAGAGGCAGCGCTTCTGGGATGGCTACGCCTGGCGCACCCGCCGCGTCAGAGTCTGTGGCTGAGGCGCGCTGAACCGGTTCACTACGGACGCGCCGTTCATCTCCGGGCCTGAAAAAGACCGCTTTTTCTCGTCACAGCTCCGTGCGCGTTTACCGTGGATTGACCAATTGCGCGCTTCCTAGCTGCACGGTCGATTTCATCAGAGTGTGCGTGAACCTTTGAAACCCGGGCGCTCCTAACAAGGGACGTCCATCTCCCAGGAGAGCCAAGAGCATGAAGAAGACTTTTGTTGCCGCCCTCACGGTTGCGACGATCGCCGGTTCGCTGGTGACCGCCACTCCGTCCGCGAAGGCCCATGACGGCGTCGGCGCCGGCATCGCAGCCGGCCTGATCGGTGGCGCCATCGTCGGCGGCGCCATCGCGTCGAGCCGTCCCGCCTATGGCGGACCGGTCTACATTGCCGAGCCCCCGCCGCCCGCGCCCTGCTACTGGCAGCGCCAGCGCTATTGGGACGGTTACGGCTGGGTCGTCCGCCCGGTTCGCGTTTGCTACTGATCTGATCGCAAGATCCGATCGCATGGCGCATCCGCGCCGCGATCGAAGCCCGGCCGAGCACCTCGGCCGGGCTTTTTCTTTGGCGAAGAGTTAAGGCCGCTACCGCGCCGCCTGGATCGAGCRCAGCACCTCTTCGCTCGGCCAGCAATCGACCTTGAGGCCTGCCGACTTCTGGTAGGCGCCGAGCGCCGCGCGCGTCTGCATCCCGGCCTTGCCGTCGATCTTGTCCTTGTAGAGCCCAACGCGCGTGAGCCCGCGCTGCATGGTCTCGACGTCCTTGGTGCGCAACTGCTTGGAGGCCACCCATTGTGTCGCGAACGGCAGCGGGCTCGTCATGCGGTCGCCGAGATGGCCGACGAACAGCACGTAGAGGTCGGAGAAATTGTACTCCTTGATGACGAAGTAGTTCTTCGTCGTCAGGAACGATGGGCCGTAAATGCCTTCCGGCTGCAGCAGCGAGGCCGGCTGCGCCTGCTCGGCAGCGCTCAGCTTCTCGCCACGCACCGGCACAAAACCTTCGCGCAGCCACTGGCCGATCGGCTTCGTCACCTCGGGCACGCCGCTGGTGCAATCGACCTTGGCCGGCGCCTGCACCTCGTAAGCCCAGCGCACGCCGCTCTGCCAGCCCTTGTTGACGAGCTGCTGCGCGGCCGAGGCCAGCGCATCCGGCACCGAATGCCAGATGTCGATGCGGCCGTCGCCGTCGAAGTCGACACCGTGCTTGTAATATTCGGACGGCAGGAATTGCGTGAGCCCGGTGGCACCCGCCCAGGACGAGCGCATGTCCTTGCGCGTCACCACGCCCTCGCCGAGGATCTTCAGCGACAGGATGAACTCGTTCCGATAGGTGTCCTTGCGTCGCCCGACATAGGCCTGCGTCGCCAGCACGCGCACGAGATCGTAAGGCAGCGTGTAGCGGCCGTAATCGGTCTCGCGGCCCCAGATCGCGAGCATGATGGTGGCCGGCACGCCGGATTTCTTCTCGATCTCGCTCAGCGCCGGACGATATTTTTGCAGCAGCCGCTGCCCCTCGCCCGCAAGCCGCGCGATCGAGGCTTCCTTGACGTAGTCGGCCGGCACCTGCACGAACTCGGCCTGCGACGGTGCGCCGGTCGCGGGCCGTCCGGGCAGGATCAAATCGGGCAGCTTGTAATCAGGCTCGAGCCCGCGCGTCTGCTCATCGAATGTCGCGCGCGACACGCCGGCGGCCTGCGCCTCCGGCCAGAGCGAGGCGATGAACTGCGTGAAGGCGGCATCGGCGGCGCGGGCGGGCGACAGGCCGCAGATGATAGCGATCACCGCAGCTATGAGCGCCCGCCGCATCATGCCGAAATCACCGCGTCAGCTTCTTGTACTTCACGCGGTGCGGAATGATGCTGTCCTGGCCGAGACGGCGCATCTTGTCCTTCTCGTAGTCCTGGAAGTTGCCTTCGAACCATTCGACGTGGCTCTCGCCTTCGAAGGCCAGGATGTGGGTTGCGATGCGGTCGAGGAACCATCGGTCATGGCTGATGATGACGGCGCAGCCGGCGAAATCTTCCAGTGCCTCTTCGAGCGCGCGCAGCGTATCGACGTCGAGATCGTTGGTCGGTTCGTCGAGCAGCAGCACGTTGGCGCCGGACTTCAGCATCTTGGCGAGATGCACGCGGTTGCGCTCACCGCCGGAGAGCGCGCCGACCTTCTTCTGCTGGTCGGCGCCCTTGAAGTTGAACGACGAGCAATAGCCGCGCGAGTTCACTTCCTTCTTGCCGAGCAGGATCAGCTCGTTGCCGCCGGAAATCTCCTCCCACACGTTCTTGTTGCCGTCGAGCGCGTCGCGCGACTGGTCGACATAACCGAGATGCACGGTCTCGCCGACCGTGATGGTGCCCTTGTCCGGCGTTTCCTGCTTGGTGATCATCCTGAACAGCGTGGTCTTGCCCGCGCCGTTGGCGCCGATCACGCCGACGATGCCGCCAGGCGGCAGCTTGAAGGTAAGATCGTCGATCAGCAGGCGATCGCCATAGCCTTTGCTGAGCGTTTCGAAATCGACGACGTTGGCGCCGAGCCGCTCGGCAACTGGGATGATGATCTGCGCGGTCTGGGTCTGCTTCTCGCTCGCCTGCTTGAGCAGATCCTCGTAGCGCTGGTAGCGCGCCTTGGATTTGGCCTGACGCGCCTTCGGCGAGGACGCGACCCATTCCTGCTCGCGGGCGATCGTCTTCTGATGCGCAGCGTCTTCACGGCCTTCCTGCTCGAGCCGCTTCTGCTTCTGCACCAGCCAGGACGAGTAGTTGCCCTCGTAGGGAATTCCCTTGCCGCGGTCGAGCTCGAGAATCCAGCTCGTGACGTTGTCGAGGAAGTAGCGGTCGTGGGTGACGATCAGGATCGCGCCGGGATAGTTGCGCAGATGACCTTCCAGCCACGACACGGACTCGGCGTCGAGATGGTTGGTCGGTTCGTCGAGCAGCAACAATTCCGGCTGATCGAGCAGCAGTTTGCACAGCGCGACGCGGCGGCGCTCACCGCCGGAGAGTTTCGTCACATCGGCATCGTCGGGCGGACAGCGCAGCGCGTCCATCGCCTGGTCGACCTTGCTGTCGAGATCCCAGAGGCCCTGGGCCTCGATCTCGTCCTGCAGCTTGGTCATCTCGTCGGCGGTTTCTTCCGAATAGTTCATCGCCAGCTCGTTGTAGCGATCGAGAATGGCCTTCTGCTTGGCGACACCCAGCATGACGTTCTCGCGCACGGAGAGCGCCGGATCGAGATGCGGTTCCTGCTCGAGATAGCCGACGCGGGCGCCCTGGGCGACCCAGGCCTCGCCGTTATACTCCTTGTCGAGGCCAGCCATGATCTTGAGCAGCGTCGACTTGCCCGAGCCGTTGACGCCGAGCACGCCGATCTTGGCGTCCGGGTAGAACGACAGATGAATGTTATCGAGCACCTTCCGGGTCGGGTAGCTCTTGGTCAGGCCCTGCATGAAATAGATGAACTGGCGCGCCATCGGTCCCGTGAAACCTTCGATTTGAGGAAATTTGCTTGCCGCCGATGTAACGATCCCGCCCCCAAAGGGCAATGTTTTCCCTCCGTTCACCACGGTTGAATACGGGATGGACACCATCCGGCCGCCGATCCGGACAATTGAAACCATTTTTTAATAAAGTGGGCCAAAGCTCGTCATGGCGCCGAAAAAGACGCCACCCGCGGCAGAAGCGACGGGGAGAACAGCGAGGCCACATCATGGCTCTGATCGAGACCAATTCCATCGCCGTTCCGGCACGAGCCGGTAGCGCTTCCGGACTCGTCACGGAGATCAAGGGCTTCTGGAAGCGTTTCTTCGCTACCGCTTTCAACCCTTACCGCCCCGAGCTGCACTACATGCGTGGTCCCGGTCCCGCCTGGCGCGCCAAGCACGGCATTGATACGCCGTTCCGCCTCAAGCAACGCGACCTCTGAACCCTTCCCCCCTATCGGATCTCCTATCGGATTTTTGAACACGTCAGCTGCTTGCGCGCAGGCGTGATTGCGCGCAACCATGGCCAGGTTCCGACGATGGCGCTCCCCGCCTGGCGCCGTCACCTCTCGCCATGGATGAAAGCTGATGACGCGGCTGCGCTGTGCAATTCTCGACGACTATTTCAACCTCGCCCTCGACGTCGCCGACTGGCAAAAACTGTCCGATCGCGTCGACGTCACCGTGTTCAGCCATCCCTTTGCCTCGGAGCAGGCCGCGGCGAGCGCGCTGGCCGATTTCGAGATCATCTGCGCGATGCGCGAGCGCACGGCGTTCCCCAAGAGCCTGTTCGCGTCGCTGCCGAAGCTGAAGCTGCTTTTGACCTCCGGCATGCGCAACGCCTCGATCGACATGGAGGCTGCGAAGGCGCAAGGCGTTGCCATCGGCGGCACGCAATACTCCCGCGATCCGACCGCGCCGCTGACCATGGGCCTGATCCTCGAACTGACCCGCGGCATCGGCCGCGAGAACGCGCGCATGCATGCCGGCGAGCCCTGGCAGAGCTTTGCCGGTGTCGAGATCGAGGGACTGACGCTCGGCGTCGTCGGGCTCGGCAAGCTCGGCAGCAAGATGGCGGGCATCGCGAAAGCATTCGGCATGAACGTGATCGCCTGGAGCCCGAACCTCACGCCGGAGAAATGCGCGGCGGCCGGCGTCGGCTACGCCACCAAGGAGGAGCTGTTCGCCAAGGCCGATATCATCACCATCCATGTGGTGCTGAGCGATCGTTCGCGCGGACTGGTCGGGGCTGCCGATCTCGCGCGGATGAAGCCGACGGCCTTCCTCGTCAACACCGCGCGCGGTCCGATCGTGGACGAGCAGGCGCTGCTCGAGGCCTTGCAGCAGCGGAAGATCGCGGGCGCCGGCATCGACGTATTCTCGGTCGAGCCGCTGCCGGTCGACCATCCCTTCCGCAAGCTCGACAATCTCGTGCTGACGCCGCATCTCGGCTACGCCACCGAGGACGGCTTGCGCATCCATTACGGGCAGATGGTCGAGGCGATCGACGCCTTCACCGGGGGTCGCGAGCTGCCGCGCAAGCTGGCCTGAAACGAAAAGGGCGTGCCGACGGCACGCCCTTCACTGATCTGAATTGTCTCGTAGCGCTTAGCGCACGGTGACCGGCGCGGGCAGCGGCGGCACCACCGTCGGCTGGGTGCCTGGGACGGGGCCAGCCTGGGCAGCCATCGGAGCCGGACCGGCAGCGCCCGACGTCGGCGCAGCGGAGGCGGTCGCCGTTCCTGGCGGCGGGCCACCCGGCATCACCACCACGCGGGTGCCGACTTTGACGCGGTCGAACAGGTCGGAGACGTCCTCGTTCAGCATGCCGATGCAGCCCGACGACACGAACTTGCCGATGGTCGAAGGCTGGTTGGTGCCGTGGATGCGGTAGACGGTCGAGCCGAGATACATCGCGCGTGCGCCGAGCGGATTGCCGGGGCCGCCGGCCATGAAGCGCGGCAGATAGGGCTGACGCTCGATCATCTCGGTTGGCGGATGCCAATCCGGCCACTCGGCCTTGCGGGTGATCTTCTGCACGCCGGTCCAGGTGAAGCCGTCGCGGCCGACGCGGACGCCGTAGCGGATCGCACGGCCGCCTCCGAGCACGTAATAGAGGTAGGTGTTCGGGGTATCGACGATGAGCGTTCCAGCCGGCTCCTTGGTCGCCAGCGAGACTTCCTGGCGGCGCAGGTTCGGCGACAACTGCGCGGGAGCAGCGTCGGGCTGCTCCTCGGGCGGCAGCGAAGCGATCGCCATCGGCCGGCCATCGTTGCCCACGGGCGGCTGGCCGGACTGAACCGTTCCGGTCGCGGCGGGACCACCGACGGCCTCCGGCGGACGCAGGCCGTCCCTGCCGGGTGCCTGACCCGGGCGATCGGCATAGATCACCGCGGGCGGGCCGGCGGGGCGGCCATAGCGGGGATCGTCGGGCGACATCACGGGGCCCTGCGGCGGCGCCGCCGAATAGACCGGCGGAGCGCCAGCCGGACGGCCATAGCGCGGATCATCGGGCGACATCACCGGCCCCTGCGGCGGGGCGGCGGAATAGACCGGCGGAGGGCCAGCCGGGCGGCCGTATCGCGGATCGTCGGCCGGACCAGGCGGCGGCAGCGACGCCTGCGGCATCGCGTCGTCTTCATCGTCCAGCGAGTCGAAATTCGGCGTGCGGTCGCCGGGGCGATATTCGGCCGGAGCGCCATAGCTCGGCGCCTGCTGGACCGGATAGCTCTGAGCCTGTGCGAGCGAGGTTCCCGCCGCAGCGACTGTTGCGGCAGCGCATATCGTCAGAAAATGTTTGATCATCATCGCTCTTGTATAGTCCCCGAGCCCATCCGGACCGTTAACGGCCAGATGACCGAAGATAGCGGCACATTCAAGACATTACAGGCTGATTTGTGCCTGAGTTAGCGATTTGTGATGCAGGCACACACAGTTGCCTCGTTGCATCAGGGGGCGGAAATCGCATCGGGCCGCAGATTGCCGGAGTCTCCGGCCCCGAATTTAAGGGAACGGCGCGGAGGCGTTGCGATATGTTCGAATCAGCCTGATTCGCCTCCGCTCTGAGCTTCTGTCCCTGGCGAACGGCAATCAGTACCGTCACCGCGTTCAGATGGCTCTTGGGTCCCGGCCGCCACCCGCCGGGGCGGAAATTCGTAACCCGTCCGATGCTTCCCGGCTTTCGCTTCCTGTTTGCCGCGATCCTGCTGTCAACCTCCATCCTGGTGTTCGGCCTAGGTGTCGCCGCGCTGCTGCGGGCCACCCACGAGCAGTATGTCAGCAACCCCTCCTGGCGGAACGGCCCACAGGAGAAGGTGTTTGCGCAGGTTTCCGAGCCGGCCCAGCCGGTGCTCGCGGCGCTCCGCGCCGAGCCTGAGGCGGCCGCCGAGCCCACGCCATCGCTGCGCGACCGGGTGCCGACCATCGGCTTGCCGGCGAACGAGCCCGAACAGGTGGCCGCCCTGACGACCGAGCCCGACGTGCCGCCGCAGGTCCCTGAGGCCGCGCCTCCGGTCGCCGAGCCGGTGCAGGCCGAGGCCACGACGGAAGCCATCGCGCCGGCTCCTGCCGACACACTCACCCGGGCCGACACCACGGCATCGATCCCCGAGGCCACGCCT
This sequence comes from Bradyrhizobium sp. 2TAF36, assembly GCF_052114925.1. Taxonomy (NCBI): domain Bacteria; kingdom Pseudomonadati; phylum Pseudomonadota; class Alphaproteobacteria; order Hyphomicrobiales; family Nitrobacteraceae; genus Bradyrhizobium; species Bradyrhizobium sp. 2TAF36. The sequence goes on from NZ_JBFRFR010000069.1 coordinate 37,195, forward strand.
GCCGTGACCGCCAGCGAACCGGCGCCGGCTGATCCCGGTGAGGGCCTTGCCTCCCCGGCGCCCGACATTGCCCCGGCCAAGGTGGCCGCGCTGAACGATCCGGCGGCGCCGGCCTTGAAGGATGCGCCGGCGAAGGCCAAGGGAGACGCGAAGACGGACAGCAGCGCCCCGGACAGCAAGGCGGCCAAGCGCCAGGCGAAGGCGAAGAAGCGGCACCGCATGGTGCAGCGTCCTCCGCCCCAGCAGTTGCGGCAGAGCTATGATCTGTTCGGCCAGCAGCAGATGCTGGCGACAACGGCCACGCGCACGCGCCAGTAAGGCTACGCCGGCCCGGTCGCGACCGGCGGGCCGCCGGCCTGGCCCCATTCCGACCACGAGCCGTCATAGAGCGCGGTGTCGGTGATGCCGAGGCGATAGAGTGCGAGCGTCAACACGCCGGCGGACACGCCCGATCCGCAGCTCGTCACGATCGGCGCATCGAGCTTGACGCCGGCGTTCGCGAAGGCAGCGCGGAGATCGTCGAGCGGCTTCATGGTGCCGGTCGCGGCATCGAACAGCTGATTGTAGGGCACGTTGCGCGCGCCCGGGATGTGGCCGGAGCGGATGCCCGCGCGCGGCTCGGGCGCGCGGCCCTCGAAGCGGTCGGCGGCGCGTGCGTCGATCACCTGCTCCTTGCTGCTTTCGACGTTGGCGATCAGCTGCTGCATGCTGCGTACGCGTTTTGAATCGTAGCTCGCCCTAAACGTCGCGGGCTTCGGCCTCACCTCGCCGCTCTCGACCGGACGCCCCTCGGCGCGCCACTTCTTCAGCCCGCCATTGAGGATGCGCACATTGCTGTGGCCGAAGGCCAGGAACATCCACCAGGCGCGGGGAGCAGCGACCCAGCCGCCGGCATCGTAGAGCACGACGGTGTCGGCATTGGAGATGCCGAGATTGCCCGCGTCACGGCCGAACTGCTCGGCGCTCGGATACATGTGCGGCAGCGGGTTTGAATGATCCGACACCGCGTCGACGTCGAAGAACACGGCGCCCGGCAGATGCGCGGCGAGATAGTCGTCCTTCGGCAGCGGCAGCACGCCCGGCAGCTTGAAGCTGGCGTCGAGGATCTTGACGTTGGCGTCGTCAATGTGGGCGGCGAGCCATTCGGTGGAGACGAGGGGGTCGGTGGCGGTCATGCGAGGTCTTTCTTGTCATTCCGAAGTTGAAGCAATGCGCATCAAACTCCGCTGTCATCGCCCGGCTTGACCGGGCGATCCAGTATTCCAGAGGCGGTTGTGATTGAGTCGAGAAGCTGCGGCGTACTGGATTCCCCGCTTTCGCGGGGAATGACAGCGGAGATTGGCGCGACAGCGCAGCACTTCTCACCCCTTCTTCTTCGGCTCCCACTGCTCCACCGGACCGCCGGCATCGCGCCAGGCGGCATAGCCGCCGGCGATGTGGGCGACGGGCTTCAGGCCCATGTCCTTGGCGGTCTTCGCCGCGAGCGCGGAGCGCATGCCGCCGGCGCAATGGAAGACGAATTTCTTGTCCTGCTGGAAGATCGGCTTCGCATAGGGGCTCTGCGGATCGATCCAGAATTCGAGCATGCCGCGGGTGCAGGCGAACGCGCCGGGGATGCGACCGTCGCGCTCGATCTCACGGGGGTCGCGGATGTCGACGATGACGACGTCACCGTTCTTGGAGATCTCGATGGCCTCCTTGGCGTTGAGCGTCTCGATCTCGGCATTGGCCTCGTCGATCAGCGCCTTGATGCCGCGGGTGATGGTCTGGGGCATGTGGTTCTCCCTCTTGTCGGCCTCTGCGCGGCCGTCCGGACTGACGGCGCGTGCAGCTAGTGCGTCAATTCCTTCATCGCACCCTCAAGACCCTCGATCGTGATCGGGTACATGCGGTTGGCAAAGATGCGTTTGATGATGGTGGTCGATTCCGAATAGTCCCAGTGCTTCTGCTGCACCGGATTGAGCCACACCGTATGCGGATAGGTGCGGATGATGCGGTCGAGCCAGACCGAGCCCGGCTCCTCGTTGACATGCTCGACCGAGCCGCCCGGCACCATGATCTCGTAAGGCGACATCGATGCGTCGCCGACGAACACGACCTTGTAGTCGTGCGGGTATTTGTGCAGCACGTCCCAGGTCGGCGTGCGGTCGGTGAAGCGGCGCTTGTTCTGCTTCCACACGCCCTCATAGAGGCAATTGTGGAAGTAGAAATACTCCATGTGCTTGAACTCGCTCTTCGCCGCCGAGAACAGCTCCTCGACCTGCTCGATATGCGAATCCATCGAGCCGCCGATGTCGAAGAACACCAGCAGCTTCACCGCATTGCGCCGCTCGGGCCGCATGTGGACGTCGAGATAGCCGTGATTGGCAGTCTCGCGGATGGTGGTGTCGAGATCGAGTTCGTCAGGCGCGCCGGTGCGCGCGAACTTGCGCAGGCGCCGCAGCGCCACCTTGATGTTGCGGATGCCGAGCTCGACATTGCCGTCGAGATCCTTGAACTCGCGCTTGTCCCACACCTTCACGGCACGGTTGTTGCGGTTCTTCTCCTGGCCGATGCGGACGCCTTCGGGATTGTAGCCGTGGGCGCCGAACGGCGAGGTGCCGGTAGTGCCAATCCACTTCGAGCCGCCCTGGTGCCGGCCCTTCTGCTCCTCGAGGCGCTTCTTCAGCGTCTCCATGAGCTTGTCCCAGCCCATGGCCTCGATCTGCTTTTTCTCCTCCTCGCTGAGGTATTTCTCGGCGAGCTTCTTCAGCCACTCCTCGGGGATCTCCGCCTTCTCCATGGCGTCGAGCAGGCTTTCCAGCCCCTTGAACACCGTGCCGAAGACGCGGTCGAACTTGTCGAGGTTACGCTCGTCCTTCACCAGCGAGGTGCGCGACAGATAGTAGAAATTCTCGACCGAGTAGTCCGACAGATCAGCGTCGAGCGCCTCCATCAGCGTGAGGTATTCGCGCAGCGTCACGGGGACCTGCGCATCGCGCAGAGAAGTGAAGAATTGCAGGAACATGGGTGACAGATTGCCCGTCGGGGGGCGAACGTCAAGGGGCGCAGCCCGGCGCGGGACGCTGGACCGGTCGGCTTTTTGCTCTAGAATTGACCGTCTCACGGGGTTGTTTTGGGGACGTTTGCAATGGGAATTCTCGCGGCGCTCATCATTGGCGCGATCGCCGGCTGGCTTGCCGGCAAGATTGTCCATGGGGCGGGATTTGGGCTGATCGGCAACATGGTGGTCGGCATCATCGGCGCGCTGGTGGCGAGCTGGGTGCTGCCGCAACTGCATATTGCGCTGGCCACCGGCACGATCGGCGCGATCGTGGACGCCACCATCGGCGCGGTGATTGTGCTCGTCATCCTTTCGCTGATAAAACGGGTCTGAAAGCCTGACCGAACCAGGAACGGCCGCCATGAGCGGCCGTTCCGTTTGTTGGACCAGGGCGATGCCCGGCCGACGACCAACAAGGACGCGCGATGAAATTTACCGGCACCAAGGACTATGTTGCGACCGACGATCTCAAGGTCGCCGTCAATGCCTCAATCGTGCTGGAGCGGCCGCTGCTCATCAAGGGCGAGCCCGGCACCGGCAAGACCGTGCTGGCGGAGGAAGTGGCGAAGGCGCTGAACGCGCCGCTTTTGACCTGGCACATCAAGTCCACCACCAAGGCGCAGCAGGGCCTCTATGAATACGATGCGGTGTCGCGCCTGCGCGACAGCCAGCTCGGCGATGCCCGTGTCTCCGACATCAAGAACTACATCAAGCGCGGCAAGCTGTGGGACGCCTTCACCGCCGAGCAGCGCCCGGTGCTCCTGATCGACGAGATCGACAAGGCCGACATCGAATTCCCGAACGACCTGCTGCTCGAGCTCGACCGCATGGAATTCCATGTCTACGAGACCGGCGAGACGATCAAGGCGAAGCAGCGCCCGATCATGATGATCACCTCCAACAACGAGAAGGAGCTGCCGGACGCCTTCCTGCGCCGCTGCTTCTTCCACTACATCAAGTTTCCCGACGCCGACACGATGGGCCGCATCGTCGACGTCCATTTCCCCGGCATCAAGAAGCGCCTGGTCGAGGAAGCGCTGCGCATCTTCTTCGAGGTGCGCGAGGTGCCAGGTCTGAAGAAGAAGCCCTCAACCTCCGAGCTGCTCGACTGGCTCAAGCTGCTGCTCAACGAGGACATGAGCGTCGAGCAACTGCGCGAACGCGACCCGCGCAAGCTGATCCCGCCGCTGCACGGCGCGCTGCTCAAGAACGAGCAGGACGTGCACCTGTTCGAGCGGCTGGCGTTTTTGAGCCGGAGGGAGGTTTGATCTGCAAGCGCGCAGAGACAACCTGACCGCAATTCCTACCGCTACTCTGGGCCGCGCTTCCCCGCGTCATCTCGGATTCGGATGACCGTCAAGGCGGAGCTGATAAACGAAATAGGTTGGGGTACAGAACCCGATCTTTCGGCTTCTCAAGTTATTCAACGCCGGGGCACTGACGTTGAACCTTACACTCGAGACAAAATCCGGCATCTGCTGGCAAATATAGTCCTCGCGGCAAAACCGCGACGGCGAGCATGTGTTCAGGAGGCCGCGGCCGACGCCAGCGGCGAAAATGCCGCTGTCGAAATATCCCTTGGCCATCTGCTCAAAGCCCTTGCCTCCGACGATCGCGCAGATTTCCTCGGGCACGCTGCCCGGCCGGATCACCGCCAGCGACGCCTCCTCGGGCTTGCAGGGACGCGTGACGCGGCCCAGCGGCACGCCGATCTTCGTTGGACGGCAGTTGTAGCCGTAGCCGCTCAATTTTCCTTCCGACAGCTTGTAGACGAGTTCTTCCTTGCTGACGCGGTCGCTGAACGCGCGCAGGTTGAAGCCGAGCGGGTTGTTGGCGGCGGTCTTCGCTGTGGAGTCCTCGATGACGTTTGAGCGGCAGCTCAAACCGGCGGCGACATTCTGTGCCGCGGCCACGCATTGGCCGAGATTGGAGGAAGTCGCAGCGTTCGTCACCAACGCCTGACAAGTGAGGTTACGCGTGGCATTGCAGCTCCATTTCGCGGCCTGCGCCAGATCCGCATTCAAAGGGCACGGCATGTTGTCGCCGGCGACAACATAGGCCGGATTTCCGCTCTCCCAGGCCGCCGGGGGCGCCGAAGGATGCGGGCGAAAACTGTTCGGCGCCTGACCGAGCGAAACCCGCTCGACATAGTCCTTGCGGCGAACAAGTTCCGCGTAGACATGGGGCGAGAACGGCAATTGCAACTCGTTACCGTCAAGGGCGTTTCTGATGGCGTCCGCGTCGCGGCCGAAATCGAACCGGTCCACGCCGAGAAAATGGAATCCGGCGGTCGAGGATGATTGATGGCAGCCCATGCAGGACGACGTGTTCAGGCGTTCGAGCAGACCCGCGCCGGATTGCACGAATTTTGGTGACCTCCCGGGGACACCCGCCGCCGCGACGATCCGTGCCGCCTGCTCGCTGCCGATTGCGAGATCGAAGGGACGATTGGCCATGCGCGCGCTGCCGGCAGTGGAAAAACTCAGCGCGATATCGGCCTCCAGGCTCTCCGGTATCCTGAAGGTGCCGTTGTCGATCTCGGCGATGTGGCCTGCGAGATAGTCCTGCAACTGCTTCTGTTTGGCGGGATCCTTCAGGATTGCCTGCACATCGGGCGTATTTTCCAGCCGTGTCGGCTGAAACTTGCCATCCCTCAGCGCGAAGATCCGCATCCAGTAGATCGCCTGTCCGGCGAATTTGCGGTTCTCCATGTTTTCGAGGTCTGATGGGAAGCGCACCACCTGCGCATTGATCTCCATCTGCTTGAAGATTAGTCGCGAAAAATCCAGCGGCCCCTGCAGCAGGCGTTGGGCAACCACTGCCGGATCGTCAGTATCGATCCCGGCGACGCGCCAGAGCGAGGCGACGTTCTGGCAATTCCTGCCGTCATCCGCGTAACTGAACACCATGTTCACGGTGAACGGCATGCGCGACGCGTAAGTCTTGCCGTTCATCCTCACTTCGTAGCCGAGCCGGTAGATGAAACGCAATTCGCCGCAATGCGCGGAATTGAAATCGCGGCGGTCCATCCGATTGACTACGCCCGACAGGAGGAACAATCCGTCGCTGGAACCGAGCCATCTCTCGTTAAACACGCGCGCAACATTGCCATTCAGCCGCAGCGTCTTGCCAGCGTCCGTTTTGGCCGACTTCGGGTCGTAGGTTTTCAGGATCTCCTTTTCCCAATCGATGCCGAGTCCCGCTGTGATACGCGTGATGTCGGCGGACATCACGGCAGCAAACTGCGCGTAGGTCCCACTGAATTGAGACAAATCGCTCGCCCGCGTCGGGCCGTCCGCGACCGCCGGCTGCGGCAGCTTTTGCGCGGCGTGAATTTTCCTGAACAGGGTCACCAGCGAAAGCGCGGATGAATTGTCATGATCGAGCACCGCGAGCAGAGGCCCCTGGCTGATCAGGGTCGTCACCTCTGCGGAAGCCCGGGGAGACTGGGCAAAGCAGGGAGAGATCGTGAGAATCAAGAGGCAGAGTATTGAGATGAAGCGCATCTGCTGTTTCTACTACGTCAAGGCGCATCCCGCAATTTAAGGGTGAATGTCCCGAGGAGCCCGCGCTCGAGGAAAGAGGGAAAGCGCACACTCTCCACATCGTCATTGCGAGCGCAGACGCGCCGCAGCATCCTCGCGGCGCATTTCGCCCGAGCTTTGCTGTCTCCGTTACGCCCTCCAGGAAAGAGGGCGCAGGGAAGGCCGGGTGCCGGCTGGCACCCACGGTCCGCTGTGCGAAAGCACACGCAGAAGAACTGCACAGCGGCATACAGGTGAAGCCAAACACACGGCCTTCCCTGCGCAGTGGTCGGACGGCGTATGCCGTGCTCTCCCGGGAGCCGAGTTCGTTCTGGCCTCCCTCACCCCTGCGAAAGTCGCCGACACCGCGCCGGTTGACGCAAATGCCGCATCCGCAAGAGCTTGACCGTAGCAACGACGGCCAGGACCACACGATTTTGCCGTACGCACACAGCGCCGCTCGTCCGCACGAAGCCTCAGGGCTCACGGAGAGCAATCCGCCCTGCCCTTAGCCTCTCGCGCCCGACGCTGCCGCGTCCACCGCAACCCGGCCCGCGTTTCGAACGACTCGCGAACCGCCCCTCTTCCTCGGACCGGGCTGTTTCGATCTATGCCGCAATTCCGAATTTCGGTAAAGTGGAATATTTTTGTGGGAAGGGATTGACGGGTGACGGGGTGTTTTGCCCGACGGGCTAAACCACCGCGACATGCAACGCTCTCGGTGTCCCGGACGCGCTGCAGCGTGCAACGCTGCTGCGCAGAGCCGGGACCCACGCGTACGATCGCGCTCTCGGTCACATGGGCCCCGGCTCTGCAGTGCACCGCATCGGACGATGCTTCGCATCGCCGGGAGCGCTGCGCAGCGTCCGGGGCATGAGACCTTCCTACGCCACCCTACGCCACTGCGGCGTCCGGAATCCGCGCGGCTTCTATCGGCTGCTTGCCGCGGATCAGGTCCGAGGCACGATCCGCGATCATCATGGTGGAGGCGTTGAGATTCGCCGAGATCATGCGCGGCATCACGGAGGCGTCGATGACGCGGAGGCCCTCCAACCCGTGGACGCGGAGCTGGTCGTCGACCACCGCCCACGTGCTGTCCGCCGGGCCCATGCGGCAGGTGCAGCCGGGGTGGAAAGTGGTGGTGCCGCGTTCGGTGGCGGCGGCGAGGAATTCGTCGTCGGTGTTGATGTTGGGGCCGGGGAAATCCTCGTAGGCGTAATAGGGCGACAGCGGCGCACTCTTCAAAAGCCTGCGCGCGAGCTTCATGCCGCCGACGATGACGCGGCGGTCGAGCTCGGCGTCGAGATAGTTGGTCTGGATGATCGGCGGCGCGAACGGATCGTTGGAGCGGATGCGGACATAGCCGCGGCTCTCCGGGCGCTGCTGCCAGGACGCCACCGTCATGCCGGGCTCGTCCTCGAGCTGGCCCTGCACGCCTTCCTTGTAGCTCGCCGGCGTGAAGGTGAGTTGCAAGTCGGACGAGTCCGCGCTCTCGCCGGAGTGCCAGAAGCAATAGACCATGGTCGGCGACAGCGAGAGCAGGCCGCGGCGCGCGGTCGCCCATTTCAGAGCCTCGATCCACAACGAGAAGCCGCGGCGGAGCTCGTTGATGGTCTTGATGTCCTTCACGCGCGCTACGGTGCGCGGGGCGTAATGATCCTGCAGACCTTCGCCGACCGGCAGCGCATGGCGCACCGCGATCCCTTGCGCGCCGAGCAGATCGGGTGAGCCGATTCCGGAGAGCTGAAGCAGCTGCGGCGAATTATAGGTGCCGCCGGACAGGATCACTTCCTTGTTGGCGCGCACTTCGACCGGCGTGCCGCCGCGGCCGCCCTTGCTGTAGCGCACGCCGACGGCGCGCTTGCCTTCAAAAATGATCTCGGTCGCGTGCGCGTGGGTGTGCACATGCACGTTCGGGCGCTTCATCGCGGGCTTGAGGAACGCGGTCGAGCCGGAGACGCGCAGGCCCTTGTCGATGGTGCGCTGGCAGTAGGAGACGCCTTCCTGCTTAGCGCCGTTGTAATCGGGGTTGCGGGGAATGCCGAGCGAGACCGCGCCTTCCATGAAGGCCTCGCAGAGCGGATCGCGCCAGTCCATGGTGGTGACGGTGAGGTTGCCGTCGCGGCCGCGATAGGTGTCCTCGCCCTCGCCGACCCGCTTTTCCAGCCGCTTGAAGTAAGGCAGCACGTCGGCATAACCCCAGCCGCGATTGCCCATCTGCGCCCAGGTGTCGAAATCCATCCGCTGGCCGCGATTGTAGATGTGGCCGTTGATCGAGGACGAGCCGCCGAGCGTCTTGCCGCGCGGCGCATAGATGCTGCGCCCGCCGGTGTAGGGCCCCGGCTCCTGCTGGTAGGCCCAGTTGATGCTCTTCATGTGGAAGGTCTTGATGAAGCCCGCCGGCAGATGGATGTAGGGATGCCAGTCGCTCGGGCCCGCCTCGAGCACGCAGACGCTCACGTTCGGATCTTCGCTGAGCCGGCTGGTCAGTACGCAGCCGGCGGAGCCCGCGCCGACGATCACATAATCGAATCTGTCCATGGTGCCTCGGCCGCTCAGCGCGGCTTGTCGTTGAGTTGATAGTTCAAATGCGTCTGCACCGTCGGCCATTCGGCGGCGGTGATGCTGTAAACCACGGTGTCCCGCAGCGTGCCGTTCGGCGTGACCTGGTGGCTGCGCAGAATGCCGTCCTGCTTGGCGCCCAGGCGCTCGATGGCGCGGCGGCTCTGGTGGTTGAAAAAATGCGTGCGGAATTCGACCGCGATGCAGTTCAGCGTCTCGAAGGCGTGGGTCAGCAGCAGAATCTTGCACTGCGTGTTGAGCGGCCCGCGCTGCGCGCTCTTCGCATACCAGGTCGAGCCGATCTCGACGCGGCGGTTGGCGGCATCGATGTTCATATAGGTGGTCTGGCCGACGATCTTGCCGCCGGCATCGAACACGGTGAACGGCAGCATCGAGCCTGCGGCCTGGAGGCCCAAGCGGCGGTCGATCTCCTTGGCCACGTTCTCCGGCGTCGGGATCGCGGTGTACCAGATCGTGTAGAGCTCGCCGTCCTTCACGGCCTCCACCAGCCCCTCGCGATGCTCTTTCGACAGCGGCTCGAGACGGGCGTGCTGCCCACGCAGGGTGACGGGATCAGGCCAGGGCATTTCTCTCTCCATAATGACTGCCGTCCTTCCGAGGCGCGACGACGTCGCGAGCCCGGAATCCATAATCACCGCTCGGGGTTATGGATTCCGGGCCTGCGTGCTGGCGCACGCATCCCGGAATGACGACCGACGCATCGGCACGGCTGCTCAGATACATTCACTTATTCAGAAAGTTCAACGGCAAACCGCAGCGCGGCCAGTCCATGGCGATCAGTTCGCCCTTGCCTGAGAGCGTGATGTAGGCGGTCTTGAGCTCGGGACCGCCGAAGGCGATGTTGGTGGTGACGCGATCGCCGGTCGGGACCTGCTCGACCAGGGTCCCGTCAGGCGCGATCACCGAGATGCAGCCGGAGACCAGGGTGGCGACGCAGACATTGCCGTTCGCCTCCACCGCGAGCGAGTCGAACATCTGGTAGCCGCCGAGGCCGCAGATCGGCTTGCCGCGCTCGCCACGGTAGATCACCTCGCGCGGCTTAAGCGTGCCGGGCGCGGACAGCTCATAGGCCCAGAGCCGCCCCGTCGGGGTCTCCGCGATGTAGACGGTGTTCTCGTCCGGCGACAGGCCGATGCCGTTGGCCGGCAGCACGCCATGCACGACCTCGACGATCTCGGTCATGCCGGGCTTGAGATAATACATGCCGCCGACATCCATCTCGCGGGCGCGGCGCTTGCCGAGATCGGAGAACCAGAGGCCGCCATGCTTGTCGAAGACGAGGTCGTTCGGCCCGCGCAGATCGTGCTCGCCGCATTTGGTCACGACGGTCTCGACCTTGCCCGATTGCAGATCGACGCGCTGGATCGAGCCACCGAGATAGCTGTCCGGCTGCGGGCCGGGCATGATCATCTTGCCGGTCGGAATCCAGGAGAAGCCGCCATTGTTGCAGATGTAGATCTTGCCGTCGGGGCCGAGGGCTGCGCCGTTCGGGCCGCCCGGCACCTTGGCGACGACCTCCTTGCGGCCGTCGGGATGGATTCGGGTCAGGCGCTGGCCGCGAATTTCCACCAGCACGACCGAGCCGTCCGGCATCACCACCGGCCCTTCGGGAAATTCGAGGTCGGTGGCGAGAATGCGAACGTTGGACATGGGGACCCTCCCGGCTGCTTGTTATGGCTTGCACGGGATGTCCGGCACGGGCCCCACACGCAAGATTTGCCTGCGGTTATGACAAAGTCGCCGGGGCTTGCCAAGCAAGCGGGATGGTATGCCAGCGTTGCAACGTAAAGCGCGATGACATATCGCGCTTTAGGTCTTGCTTGAGCATGATCTCTTCGGAAAACCGCTGCGCACTTTGCGCGAACGCGGCCCTTCGGGTCCGGATCGTGCTTACTCCCGCACTGGTATCCAAATCTCGAAGCCGCCATTGCCGGTCGCGGGATCGAATTTCTCGTCATAGCGCTCGAAGTTCGGCGCATCCGCGGCCTTCAGGCCGGACGCCGGCAGCCACTGATTCCAGATCGTGTTGACGGTGCGGCGGATCGAGGCGACGTGCTCGGTGTGGGTGAACACCGCGTAGCGCTGCTCGGGAATGCGGATGCGACCGAAGCGGCGCGGCAGGTCGGAGAAATCGGCGACCTCGACGCCGGCGATGTAGTCGAAATTGCCGGAATCATCGCCGTTGCAGCAGACGCCATAGGCGACTTGAGATTTTCCCTGGCCGACGCGCGCGGGAACGTCGGCGACCTCCTGATGGAAGCGGTGCCACAGCCCCGGAATGGCGGCGCCGTTGTCGCAGGAGATGCGCTCGGCGGGGCCGGCGACGAGGAAGGCCTTCGCGGTTTCGAAACGCGGCGGGACGAGGTGGTCGAGCATGGTGGAGTCCATGAGGATCGGCTCCTGAAGCTTGAGTTTGTCGAGGCGCGTTGCCGCCCGCACCGCTTCGGGTGTGGTGCCAAACTGGTCGCGGAACGCGCGGGTGAACGCTTCGTGCGAGCCGTAATCCGCCTCCAGCGCCAGCGACAGGATGTCCGGCGCGCCGTTCGCAAGACTGCGCGCCGCTTCCGTCAACCGCCGCGCGCGCACGTAGCGCATCACAGGAAGTCCGGTGGCTGCGGCAAACGCCCGCACGATGTGGAACCGCGACACGCCAGATATCGCAGCAATCTCGTCGAGCGTCATCGGCTCGGCCAGATGGCTCTCGATATACCAGAGCGCGCGCTGGGCTGGGTTCATGCGTCAAGGGCCCTCGTTCGAAGCCTGGCGATGATGCGCTGACGGCCACCGCCTCGCTTGATCGGCATTGCTGTCCTTGCATGAGAATAGTTCCGGAATAGCCACTGGCAACGCCCCGGCATTCGCAGCTACACTCATCGCAACCGCTCACCAGAAAGAGGAACCGCGTCATGGAAATCACCGATGTGCGGGCGCACCATATCCGCATCCCCTATGACGCCGGTGTCGCGAGCTTTCGCCAGGGCGCGTCCGCAATCTCCGCGCTCGACATGGTGCTGGTCGAGGTCACGACCGATGCCGGACTGACCGGCTGGGGCGATGCCTTTGCCTATGTCTCCCCCCGCACCACGCGAAGCGCCGTCGAGGAGATGATCGCGCCGCAGGCCCGCGGGCTGAAGGTTCCCGATGCCGCCGGCATTCCCGCGGTGATGGAACAGATCCAGCGCAACCTGCATCTGTTCGGCCGCTACGGCATCACCATGTTCGCGATATCAGGGCTCGACATCGCGCTGTGGGACCTGGCTGCGAAGATCGAGGGCGCGCCGCTGCATCGCCTGCTCGGAGCAAGCAAGCGCTCGAACATCCCCGCCTATGCGAGCCTGCTGCGGATCGGCTCGCCTGAGAACATCACGGGCGAATGCAAGAAGGCGCTCGCGCTCGGCTATGGCGCCATCAAGCTGCACGAGACCACGACGCCGGCGGTGTTTGCCGCGCGCGAGGCCATTGGGCCCGGCATCCCGCTGATGGTCGACATGAACTGCCCGCTCACAGGCGAGCAGGCGATCGCATTCGCGAAGGCGTGCGAGGACGCGCAGCCGATGTTTCTGGAAGAGCCGGTCTGGCCGCCGGAGGATTTTACCACGCTCGCCGAGGTCCGCCGCAAGGGCGGGCTCGGCGTCGCCGCCGGCGAGAACGCCTGCACGGAGTATCAATTCCGCCAGATGATGAATGCAGGCGCGGTGAGCCACGCCCAGCCGTCGGTGACCAAGGTCGGCGGCATCACGGAATTTTTGAAGGTCGCCGCACTCGCCGATCAGCTCGGCGTCAAGATCGTTCCRCACTCCCCGTATTTCGGTCCGGGCCTGCTGGCGACATTGCACCTGCTGGCGACGCGTGACGACGGGTTGGTCGAGATGTTCTATCTGAAACGCGAAGCGTGTCTGTGGGGCGGCCGCGCCGATGTCGATACCACCGGCCACGTCGCGGTGCCCTCGGGACCCGGGCTCGGCTATGAGCCCGATCGCGGCGTGATGGAGCGCTACCGCGTGGCGTGACGGCGACGCCTATTTCGCCGCATCCTTCGGTGGCGGCGCGTCCTGCTTCTTCTTCAGATCGTCCGCGATCTTCACCTGTGCAGCCTGGAGATCGCCCAGCGTCTTCTGCAGGCCGGCCACAGTCGTCTTCAGCGCGTCGATCTGGCGGTTGGCGGCATCGAGCTTCTGCTGATGATCGAGCGTCAGCTTGGTGATCGTCTTCTGCAGGAAGTCGACGTTGCTCTGCAGGCAGCTCGTGCGCCGCTCCATGGTCTTCTCGACGGTACAGATCTCGATGCCGGGCACGTCTTGCGCGCGGACCGGCGCAATCGCCAGCGTGGCGAGCAACAACATCGCGAAACAAACGCCGGCACTTCGAAGCGACATGCAGGTTCCTCGTCCAAATCAATCACGGCAATGTGCGCTTTTTGCTCGCCGACGCCGGAGGCTACCACACTCGTACCGCATTCTCGCGTTGAGCTTGGCTTGTTCCCTTGGACGGGGAGCAGTGAACCGTGCGCGGAAGAAAGTGGGCGCTCTTTCCGCGACTTTGATTAGGGGAGATTTTTGGAATGGCAACGCGCGATAGACGTCTGGCGGAATTCGATGGCGCCGGCGAACCGCCACCTGGCCTGCCGGTGGAGGTGCTGTGCGAGGACCACAGCGGAACGTATCAACTGCCGTTCGCCTGCCGCTATGTCGAGGGCCGCTGGCAGAACGACGCGGCCGGCGTCCCGGTGGAAGCCACTGTGATCGGCTGGCGCGTGCCGCGCGCCAAGCACTCGGGCTTCGCCTAACGAGCGGCGTCTGTCTCAAAATGCAACGGGGCCGCGCTCTGCCTTAACGAACGGAACGCGGCCCGAACGAATCACGTCCGAATCAGCCGGAACGCCGTGTACGCAGCTGTTCACGGCTAGAT